>CAWVWF010000039.1:0-21032 GCA_963933885.1 uncultured Flavobacteriales bacterium
AACTCTATGAGTATAATAAATGTAGATCTTGTTAATTTTTTGTCATGTACTTAGACAATTAATACAAAGAGAACTCTAAGTTTATTAATTAGTTTTTTTTCTGAAAACCGTTTTTCCACAATAAATTCGATTAATTTAAATTAACTACGTCGCCCCAACTCATAAAGTTTAACTTTTACTATCAAAAAAAGTGTTACGTTTATATTAAGATCCGTTATCAGATAAACGAAACTACATTTGGAAAATACTACGAGCCAATATCATCAGACAGAATCACAAATTACTAGTGAAGAAGAAGTCCTTAAAAAGGCTATAAAAAACCCTCAAGAATTTGCGCCGATATATGATAAATACTATTTACAACTTTTCAAATACACATTACAAAGAGTTAATAATGAACACATTGCTTCTGAAATAGTAAGCGATGTTTTTGCCAAAGCAATATACAACCTACCCAAATACAAATTTAAAGGCTACCCATTTAGTGCATGGCTTTATAGGGTAGCGTACAACGAAATTACAAACAGACATAGAAAAAACAAGTCTACCAGAACTGTAAATATCCCCATAGAATCATTGCCTGATTTCGAAGAAGAGGAATCTGTAGAAGAAGATCTTTTATCGATGAAAAAAATGAAGTCGTGTTTGAAACTTTTAAAGCCAAACGACATTCATTTTATTGAGCTTCGATTTTTTGAAAAAAGATCATTTAAAGAAATTGGTGAAATCCTTGAAATCACCACAGATAATGCAAGGGTTAAAACCCACAGAGCCTTAACAAAATTGAAAAAACTATTTAAAAAACATTAATATGAAAGATTATAACTTTAAAGAAAAAGAAGTCGTCAAAGACGATGAGCTTTTGAAGTATAAGAACTTCAACGAAGTACTACAGAAACATCAAGCGATATCGAAAAGCTACAGTACCGTCAGGAAGATATGGGGAGGAATTGGTCTAGCTACGATTTTAGGTATTGTTACTTTATATAACTTTAGTAATGAGACTATCCCTTCTGAACCTATTCATATAACGGAAGAGAAAATCATTAAAGTAGATCAATCAATTATTGCTATTGAAGCTATTTCAAAAGTAGTAACAGTAAAAGAATCTCCGCTTGCAGAAGCTCAAAAAATAGAAGAAGAACAACCAATCTTAGCATCTAAAAAAGTCGTTAATCAGGAAGAAATAATTGTTGAAAACAAACCACAAGAAACGCTTCAAGAAGACACTATAATTAAAGCTAAGAAAACCGAAGAGACTTTAGATGACTACTATCATTTACAGCAAAAAACAGAACAAGAACGTATTAAACTTCCTACGCTTTATCTTGCGGGGAAAGCTTGGCCTAGTGTAATTAGAAAACGTGATTTAATCAAACAATCTAGTCTTACAGCTGCTTACACTGAAATCAATAAAGAAGTACCAATAATTAGTTATTCTATGATGAGAGTTGATCCTACCGATTATCAAAAAGAGAATAAAAAGATACTTAACAGGGATGGTAGATACTCTGCTGCAATATTAAGAGAAGCTCACAGAAGTAAAGCTGGTGAATTTGTTATTTACAAGAACATTATCGTTTTTGTACCTGGGGTTGGAAGAGTAAATATGGGAGATTTAAAAGTAGAAGTTGCTGATGACAAAACATATAATAAAAGACTAAGAGAGCATAAATCAATCACCTTATAAAACATAAGATTACTTAAAGTCCAACAATTTGTTAATTAAATATAGGTAATTGTTAATAAGTTGAATCCCTTGTATTCTTGTAGTACAAAGGGCTTCATATATATTTGTAAGTACTTAAATTCAACAAAATGAACTTCATAGTTTCTAGTGCTTCTTTACTTAAACAACTTTCTTTAATTAGTGGTGTTCTTAATTCAAGCAACACCCTTCCAATCTTAGATAATTTCTTATTTGAAATTTCTGGTTCCGACTTATCCATTTTGGCTTCGGATCTTGAAACAACAATGAGTACGAAACTAACGGTTGAATCTAAAGAGGATGGAGTAATTGCTATTCCAGCTAAAATGTTAATCGACATTTTAAAAAATCTTTCAGATCATCCAATTACGTTTTCTATCGATAAAGGAAATCATGGTGTTGAAATATCATCTGATTATGGAAAATATAAGTTAAGCGGATATGCAGGTGATGAATTCCCTAAAGTTCCAGAAATTGATCAGTCAAGTTCTTTAACGCTTCCGAGTAGTGTTCTTTTAAGAGCGATTAGTAAAACTATATTTGCAGCTGGAAATGATGACCTTCGTCCAGTAATGAGTGGTGTATATTGTGAATTAGGAACTGAAGATATTACTTTCGTTGCTACAGATGCTCACAAATTAGTTAGATATAAAAGATTAGATGCTAAGTCTGAGAAATCAACTTCATTTATTCTTCCAAGTAAGCCTTTAAACTTATTAAAGAACTGTTTAAATAGTTCTGAAGAAGTTGCAATTGAATACAATCAAAACAATGCTTTCTTTTCATTAGGAAACATCAACTTGATTTGTAGATTGGTTGAAGGAAAATACCCTAACTACGATGCCGTTATTCCAAAGGAAAATCCAAACGTACTAACAATTGATAGATCCTTGTTATTAAGCTCTGTAAAAAGAGTTTCGATCTTCGCGAATAAAACTACACACCAAGTAAAACTTAAATTGGCTGGGAGCTCTTTAAATATCTCCGCTGAAGATTTAGATTTTGCTAACAAAGCTGACGAGCGTTTAACTTGTTCTTATTCTGGAGAGGATATGGAAATCGGTTTTAACTCTAAGTTTTTAATGGAAATGTTAAACAACATCGACACTGATGAGATTACTATCGAAATGAGTGAACCAAATAGAGCTGGTATTATTTTACCAGGAAATAAAGATGATGAAAATGAAGATATGTTAATGTTGGTTATGCCAGTTATGCTTAACTAAGTAACACTTATAAAATAGAAAAAGCCGAAGTTGATAAAATCAACTTCGGCTTTTTTATTAAGAGATTATCTAAATGGGAGTGCTCCCCTTCGGTGAACACCAGTAACAACAAAAGGATACCTCCAACTTATTTAAGCTGATGAAGTACCCCTCGATTCCAACCGAAATCCACTTCTAATTGCTTTATGAATTCGTCTACGCTTCTTAATTCTTTTCAATCGATCTGACTCTTCCATAGAAGGACATTCCTTATTACAAGAATTGGACTTAACTGAATCAACTTGTTCTATTAATGCACTTTCATTACACTGAGTATTTGAATCAAAAGAAGAAACTCCTAAGAACATCAACATTGAAGCAAATGCTAATTTATTTTTATGCTTATCCGCTTCTTTACCCAAGGCTTTTCTTTGTATATAATCACCCAACAACGTCACCCTTTTACCGAAAGTGATCAAGAGGATCATAACACCTGATTTTTAATTTAACGTTTAAAAAAAAGCGTCTAGAGACGCGATTGTAAATACACACGCATGTCCTACGAAACATGACGCGCGAGAATCGGGTAGTTAAGGGGCTAAACCTAATCGATCATAAACTGCTTTGGGTAAAATTGAGGATAAGCATATTTATTTTCAGGAACAAGGTTTTTTAATGGGTATAAAGATGGATCTAATTGGTGAGCAGCAAACTGCCCACACAAGTCACTTTTGGTATTTTTAATTTCTAAAAACTGCTTTTTTGAACACCTTTTATAATCATGAACTACTTTATTACATCCTCCACAAAACCTTCCAGAAGAACATACATCCATATCTTCCCATTTTTCATTACATTCAAAGGAAAGTTTAATTCTGGAAGTCTGCATAATATAAATATATGAAAACAGGTAATACTACTCCACTACTACCTCATCTAAAAACAACCAAGCTGGATTACCTTCTCCATTAAAACCAGCAGAAATAATCTGATTCTTAGCAATCACTTTTATATACTGCATTTCACCTACAATTGGAATTGAGAATGTAACTATGCTTCTTCCCGTTTTTTGTTTCTTCATCTGTCCAACTATATCGAAAGAATTACCATCCTTTGATCCTAACACAATCACTTCTGTTGGGTGATGAATCCAATCGTTCACCTGATTACTAAAATTGATTGTTACTTTCTTAAATGAATCAACTTTATCCATATCAATAACAAACTCGCAGTCATTCCCTTCAAAACCTAACCATTCACCATCACTAAAAGAAGCTGTGAAATCAATACCATTTAAAAGTAAATCCTCCCTTTTTTCAACTGCGTACTTATCGCTTGGAAAAGTTATCATTTTAATTTTTTTACCCAATGCTTTATGTACCGTGAAAAATCTTGAAGTGACAATCCCTGCTATTTCACCATCTTTGAAAGGTGCAGCTTTTAACTCTTTATCTTTCAAGTATGGAAAAACACCGTCATATAACTTACTATCAATTGTTGGAACAGTTCCATCCAAAGTATATCTAATTTGAATACGCTTATTAGAAGTCTTTAATTCAACCATTAAATCACCCGCTTTGTTTATTCCATTTTGAGAGATAAAGACTTCATGGAATTTTTCTCCTTTAATAATATCAGTCCCTTTATTTAATGATCCAAACTGTAGTAAATCCTTTTTTTCAACAGCCCCCCATGTTGTAAACATATGACCTAACATTGCTTTATCTTGTTTTGCGTAAGAGTATCGAATAAATGTCTCTGCAGCTTCAGTACTCTTCCATGAACTTGGTAACACCTTAAACCCTTTCTTAATAAACAAATCAATTGAAGGGTATACGTTCTGAACGTTATAATGCCAATCACAAATTATAATATCTGTTGAAACACTATCAATAGCAGGATGAGTTCCATTAGTTGAAGCCTCCCAACTTCCGTATCCATATTTTGAAGCATCAATAAATCGATCCCCCCACATATACAATTGCTTTCCTTGTTTCTCCATAAAATATGCATGGAATTCGTTCACAACTTTTGCATATAACATTGCTGGATTCATTCCTTTAGTAGATGGTGATTTCTTATCTCCCAGTAAAAAAACCTCATCCATACCAACATGTATCCCATCAGCATCAAATGCCTCAATAATCTCGTCTATCATTGGAAATACAATTTCATTAACTTTCGGATTCATAACATCCCACTCCCTACAATACAAAGAGTCGTTTCCTGGAAAAGCTCCAGGTGTTAAATCTAACTCGGGATAAACTGTTAATAATTTCCAAGTATTCTCCGCCCAAGACTGATGACCTAAAGATTGAAACTGAGGAATAATTTTAATCCCATGAGCCTTACAAATTTCAGCAAATTTTTTGGCTCCTTTTTTTGTTATTGGATTCTCAGTTTGAATTAATTCTGGGTGTGATTTAAAATCGAAATGGTAATCTATTTCTAAAAATATTGTATTAATTCCTTTTTTAGACAACCCCTCTATGTCATCTGCCAAGTTAATCAAGTCTTCATTGTTTTGATAATTCAACAAATGAATCCCTATTGTGTTTTGAGCTGATACAGACACAACAATTAGAAGTACCGATAAGAAAGAAATTATTTTTTTCATGATTATAATTATTTGAAACGAATATCAATTTATATCTATTATTCTCCAAATAATCTATGCGGACAAATAGAAGACACCCATTATTTTTCTAATTTAAACAATAAAAAAAGCCATCTTCGAGAACGAAGATGGCTTTTAAGAATATATTTTTATTTAATTACTTTCTAGCAATTACCTTCTTTACAGCAGCAACAATACCAGCAGTACTTAAACCATATTTATCCATTAACTCATCAGGAGTTCCTGATTCACCAAAACTATCCTGAACCGCAACGAATTCTTGAGGTACTGGTTTGTTTGTAGCAATTACTCTAGAAACACTTTCTCCTAGTCCACCAAGAATATTATGCTCTTCACAAGTAACAACAGCTCCAGTTTTTGCAACAGATTCTACAATCGCGTTTGCATCTAATGGCTTAATTGTATGAATATTAATTAAATCAATAGAAATTCCTTCTTCAGCTAAAATATGTCCAGCTTCAATTGCTTTCCAAACTAAATGTCCAGTTGCTACAATAGTAACATCTGTACCTTCATTTAAGTGAACTGCTTTACCAATTTCAAACTCTTGATTTTCAGGAGTAAATATTGGAACTGCAGGACGACCAAATCTTAAATAAACTGGTCCATCATATTTAGCAGCTGCAATTGTTGCAGCTTTTGTTTGATTAAAATCACAAGGATTAATTACTACCATTCCTGGTAACATTTTCATTAAACCTATATCTTCTAAGATTTGGTGAGTTGCCCCATCTTCTCCTAAAGTTAAACCAGCATGAGATGCTGCTATTTTAACATTTTTACCAGAATAAGCTACTGCTTGACGGATTTGATCGTAAACACGACCAGTTGCAAAACTTGCAAATGTTCCTGCGAAAGGAATTTTTCCACCAATCGTTAAACCAGCTGACATTCCAATCATGTTTGCCTCAGCAATACCTGTTTGAAAAAACCTTGTAGGAAATTCATCAATGAAGTCTTGCATTTTTAATGAACCTACTAAATCGGCACATAATGCAACGACATTTTCATCGTTTCTTCCTGCTTCTAATAATCCTGCTCCGAAACCAGAACGAGTGTCTTTTTTACCTGTTACTTCAAAAGTCTTCATACGAATGCTTATTCTTAATTAGATGGTACAAAAATATTGTTTATAAAGTGATTACAACTGATTTTCCTGATTTAATTGTAAAATCTTTTTCAACAGTGTAAAACGCCCTACTTGCTTTCTCTCCTCTGAAAACATATTTATAATTTCCAGGTTGTAATTGTAATGATTCCGAAGGCTTTTTAGGATCTAAAGAATAGATTAAAGTAACCTCTTCTCCCTCTATTAAATATACACTTCCGTAACCTAAAGTTTTTACTTTTATAGCCACAACTCCAGGTGCAGGAACTTCTATCACCGAGTTTTTACTTTGTGCAACTTCAACCGTAGTTTTAATTTTAGGCAAAGTCAATATTTCAAGGTCGTAAGTCCCAACTAAATATTTCACTTCCTTTTCAACTTTCTGAACATTTAGTATTTCACATTCACCTTCCTCTTTTACAAGAAACTTTAAGTTGTTAACTCGACCTCCATTTACTTTTAATGAAATACTTCCTTGCGGAGTTTCAATTGGAATAATATTATGTTGTCCTGGTTTTAACGTTATATCAGTTACTTCTACTTCTGGAATTGTATGAACAACAATTCGATATTTCACAGAAGGATCTATAGAAAGTGTATCAGGTAAATTATTGAAATTCATTGTATGAATAAAATTGTACTTCGCTTTACCAGTTCCCTGGTCGTACAAAGTCATATTCACGTTTGTTTCTAGTGCCTTACCATTTACATCTAAAAGATTAATTTGAACTGAAGTAGAGTTAATTGCTTCATTTAAAACTAAACTTAATACTGATTTGAATGTCCCTTTATCTTTAGCATCATAGAAATTACCAATACAATAGAAGTTTCTTTTAAACTGTTCCAAAACTCCTAATCCGATTACGAAAGGTTTTAGGAAAATTCCGTTTTTCATTAGTGCTCTAGAAATCGCACACGGGTCACCGTCACAAGCTTCTAATCCATCAGTAATCAAAATAACTACATTTCTACAATTAGAACAAGGTGTGAAATCATTTATTGTTAACTCTAAAGATCTCGCAATAGGAGTTGTCCCTTTTGGATAGGTAGATTTTAATACATTCTTAATTTGAGGAATATTATCTGGACCGAAAGGAACTTCTAAATGTGTATCCTCACAATCTTGGAATCCAGCTCTAATCTGCGTTCTGTTTCCATATACCCTTAAAGCAAGTTCTAGATTAGGAACATCAGCTAAACTATCAACTGCTGCACAAAGCATTTTTTGAGCAATATCAATTTTAGGAGATCCACTAAAGTGACCAAACATACTTTGAGACGCATCAAAAATAAACAGAATTCTAGTTGTACTCTGCTCGCCTTGTGCGAAAGATGTTGTTGTAAAAAGAATAAAAATTAATCCAGTAAGAAAACTTTTCATGCGCGCTAATTTAATAGTCGCCCAATGTTTCTGGATTTTGTGCTAAAGCTAATTCAGTTTGTTCATCACTAGGAGCTTTTCCATGCCAAGCATTCCCATTCATCATGAAATCAACACCGTGCCCCATAATAGTAGTCATTAAAACTAATACTGGTTTACCGTTTCCTGAAATTGATTTTGCTTCTGCAATTTGACCAAGAACGCTTTCGAAATTATTTCCATCCATTTCAATAACATCCCAACCAAATGCTCTGTACTTACCAGCTAAATCACCAAGAGAAAGTACTTCATCACATGATCCATCAATTTGAGCATTGTTGTAATCAATAAAAGCGATCAAGTTATCAACTTTATTATGAGCTGCGTACATTACTGCTTCCCAAACCTGTCCTTCTTGCTGTTCACCATCTCCCATTAAACAATAAACGTTTTTATCGTCACCGTTTAATTTCTTTCCTTGAGCAGCTCCGATTGCAACAGAAAGTCCTTGACCTAAAGATCCAGAGGCAATTCTTATACCAGGTAAACCATCATGAGTCGTTGGATGTCCCTGTAATCTTGAATTTAATTTTCTGAAAGTAGCTAATTCAGCAACTGGAAAGAAACCAGCGTGTGCAAGAACACTATACCAAACAGCAGAAATATGTCCTTGTGAAAGGAAGAACATATCTTCGTTTTCACCTTTCATAGTGAAGTTTTTAGCGTCATACTTCATTGTATCGTTATACAAAGCAACGATTAATTCAGCACAACCTAAAGCTCCTCCTGGGTGCCCTGATTTTACTGCATTTACCATTCTAACAATATCTCTTCTTACTTGTGAAGTAATGTCTTGAAGTTTTTGGATATCAGCCATATTCTTTTTTATGAAAAGTTTGACGCGAAAATACGCTTATTATCAAACCTATTTTATTTTTAAATTGAAAATAATGAGATTGTTTATAACTTTTGATTTTATGCTCCAGTTAAGAAATGCATAACGTCTCCGTTTTCAACAATATATTCTTTTCCTTGTGCACTTAATTTACCAGCTTCTTTTGCTCCTGCTTCAGATCCGAATTCAACAAAATCATCATACTTTATTACTTCAGCACGAATAAATTTCTTTTCGAAATCAGAGTGAATTACACCAGCAGCTTGAGGAGCAGTCATACCTTTTAAGATAGTCCAAGCTCTTACCTCTTTAACTCCAGCAGTAAAATATGTACTAAGGTTTAATAACTCGTATGCGTTTCTGATTAATTTATTTACACCTGGTTCTTTTAAACCTGCATCTTCTAAGAATTCCTTACGTTCTGCATAATCTTCTAATTCCGCAATATCAGCTTCAAGTTGAGCGCAAATCATAATTACTCCAGCATTTTCAGTTGCAGCAATTGCTTTAACCTTATCAACGTATGCATTACCTGACTCTAAACTTGCTTCATCTATATTACATACATAAAGCACTTTCTTAGCCGTAATTAAATTAAGTTCTTTAACTAAGATATCTTGATCTTCCGTTAATTCCATTGAACGAATAGACTTCCCTTCTTCTAAGTTCTTAACTACAGTTTCAAAAAACTCTACCGCCTTCTTAGCATCTTTATCTCCTGAACGTGCAACCTTTTTAGCTTTTTCAACACGTTTTTCAACTGTCTCCAAATCTTTCAACTGCAATTCCATATCAATTGTTTCCTTATCCCTAATAGGATCTACAGAATCATCAACATGGATAATGTTATCATCATCAAAACATCTGATAACATGTAAAATCGCGTCTGTCTCTCTAATGTTTCCAAGAAATTGATTTCCCAATCCTTCTCCTTCACTTGCCCCTTTTACCAAACCAGCAATATCAACGATTTCCATAGTATTTGGAACAACACGTTCTGGATCTACTAACTCTTCTAATTTCTCTAACCTTGGATCTGGAACATTAATAATCCCAACGTTTGGTTCGATTGTACAAAAAGGAAAGTTTGCTGATTGTGCTTTTGCACTTGATAAACAGTTAAAAAGAGTTGATTTCCCAACATTTGGTAAACCTACGATTCCACATTTTAATGCCATAATAGAAAGTATATTTCTGCAAAGATAATAGGGTTGATTGAATAAATCATTTTTTTATGAAAAGATTTAAACTATTTGCAAACATGATCTTTCAAATCAGAAAATGAATTTACTTTCTGAGAAGTCTACAAGAACCTATAGATACTTAAATATCCACCAAATGTACCAAGGCCTCCTACTGGATTCCATATTTCATGATCAAACTTTGTATTATCAACCCAAGGTTGAATCCATTTTATTTCTGCATTAAATTTCCAGTTTTTCCCTCCAAGATTATAACCAATATGTGGAGCTATTAAAACATCATTATTAAAAGGAACTCTAAATTTTTCTTTTGAATATGCTTTCACATATGTTGTTACTCCAATATAGATAAACTTCATAAATTTACCATCACTAGGACAATCACAGTAATAATGTGGATCACCATGATAATGCCAATACAAATTTGCGTCTAATTGAGGATATACACTAACATCCCAATCAGATTTATCAACACCAACATTAGCAACCATATTAGTTGTAAATCCTATATTTCTTTTACCAAACCACCACTCTTTTAAATAACCATACTCAGCGATATAAAATCCCTCGGATGCTGCTGTTGCATGTACCCCTAAAATCCTTGTCCCATTTTTAGACTTACCATATGCGTAGGTTAAACTCACCAATGGTTCAGGAAAGGTTGTTGATTCCTTTGTTAGTATTGGACCACCAACAGAAACACTAACTGCTTTTTCATGTCTACCCAAAGGAATAATATGTCGACTTGGTGCACAACTCGAAATAAAAACTACGATTACAAAATATAATAACTTATTCATTTCTTAATTTTTCTGCGATTACTTTATCAATAGGATATGTGAAATCACTTGAATTCAACTCATTCTTTTTCGTCCACCTAAAACATTGATCATCACTATTTAACTTTTCAAACGGAAAATTAACTGTTTGAATTATAGTTTCACACACTTGTGTTACTTTATAGTAAACACATAAAAGTTGATCATTCTTTTTGAAAGAAGAAATTTGTAAAAAATCATTGATATAAATTAACTCTTCAACTTTCACCTCTATATCTAACTCTTCTTTAAATTCTCTTATTAAAGCAAATTCTAAACCTTCACCAAATTCCAAACCTCCACCTGGAAACTTTGTCATTTTATTCCCACCTCTAATCTCATCCGTAATTAAAACGCAATCCTTAGATTCAAGAACACCATATACTCTTATATTGAAATTATCTGGTTGACTCATTTTTATTTAATTGCTCTTAACATTTCACGCTTCCCTGGAGGTCCTTCAACTTTCTCAACTTTAAAACCAGCTTCAATCATTGTTCTTCTCGCTTGTCCTTGACAACAATATGTAACTAAACAACCACCATCACTCAGCATATCTCTCATCTTAGTAAAAACCTCCACACTCCACATATCAGGCTGTTTATTAGGTGCAAATGCATCAAAATAAATCACATCAAAACCTTCAGGCAGAATATCCCTCTTAAGATCTTTGTTAATCTTCTGAAGAGAAAACGAATCGTTAACTAAACATTCTTTTTCCCATTCCTGCTCAAACATTTGAACAAACAAGGATTCCATGTTTAATATAGACCCATAATTTAAAACGGAAAATTCGGATTTCGTAACAGGATATTTCTCTATTGAAACATAATCAATGACCTTGTTATTTTTTAAAGCAAAATCACAAGTTAGCAAAGCATTTAATCCAGTTCCAAAACCAACTTCAAAAACACGCAATTTTTCCTTCTGATGAAAACCTAATCCCATTTTTAAAAAAACATGTTCTGCCTCTTGTTTTGCGCCATGAATCGAATGATATTGTTCATTTAATGATGGAACAAATAGAGAATGAGAACCATCCTTAGTAACAATTATTTCTCGTTTTAAATCTGCCATTTCATTAAAGATACTTTGCATAAAATCAAAAACCATAAAAAGTTGTTTTTTAATAAGCAACCTCATACATTTACAACCGTCAATAATATGCAGAACAGATTGAATAAACTTACTAGATGTTAAACCAGGAACTGATAATACAGGGGTGTATTGATGGTGACAGACGTTGTCAGCAATCCTTGTACGAACACTTTTACGGAAAAATGATGGTTGTTTGCATGAGATATGCAAAGGATCAGGATGAAGCATTGGATATGTTTCAGGAAGCATTTATTAAGGTATTTAAGAATCTCCATAAGTTTGGTGACAAAGGTTCTTTTGAAGGATGGGTACGTAGAATAATGGTTAATACTTCAATTGATCATATTAGAAAAAACAAAAAACACAATCAAATGGTTGAGTTGGATGACGTACACGGAAGTATCCAAGTTGAAGAAGATGAAAGTGACGCATTACTTGAAAATGTAAATTTCCAAGACATGCTTTTATTAGTTCAAAAACTCAGCCCAGCATATAAAAGTGTTTTCAACTTGTATATAGTTGATGGATATACACACAAAGAAATAGCAGATTTGCTTGAAATAAGTGTTGGAACTTCAAAATCTAACCTTGCAAAAGCAAAAATGAATTTAAGAAAATTATTAAATAAGAAACTAGAGAGAATGGCTGGTTAAGAATGGGAAAGTTTGAAGATGACATAAAACGCAAACTTAATGAAGGTGAAATGAAAATGGATCCTAATCACTGGGCACAACTTAATGACAAGTTGGATGCTCAAAATCAGTACACCCCGTTCGAAAGAAAAGTTAAAGACATTTTTAATGATTCTGTTGCAGCTGGAAGCGCTTCTAGTTGGGACGATATGAATGATAGATTAGATCATTCAAACCCTTCAGATTTCAATAAAAAAGCTAAAGAAATACTTACTGATCAAAACGTTCCTTATTCTGGAGTTGCCTGGGAGAATATGAGGGACCAACTTTCAGATCAAGATCTTACTTCATTTGAAGCTGGTATTAAAAATAAGTTTAAAAACAACGAAATAGAATACAATTCTGCACATTGGGATGATATGAATAAGAGGTTAAACTCTAAAAAGAAAAAACCTGTTGCTTGGTGGTTGTGGGGAAGCGCAGCTGCTGCTTTTATTATTGGTGGAATTGGTGTTGGTTATTTTAACAATAAAGAGCCTCAAGATAATTTATCTAAAAACAATATTGAATCGATAGAGGTTCAAAAACCTATTTTCGAGATCAATCCTAACAACACAGCTTTAGAAACTGTTGAAACACAACTTCCAATTCAGAAAATAAACGAGAACAATAATAGCAGTAATAATGCCTCTGACTTTATTCCCGAAAACAGGAATAATAACGGTTCAATTATTAACAATCAAATTAGTAATCCCCCTATTCAAAAGACACCTGAATTAATACCTCCAGTTGTTAATAAGAAAAGAAAAGGGTTTTATGGAATCGTTGCATTAAAACGTAAAACCAATGCTCTATTCTTAAACTTAGAACGCATTACAAAATTGCCATTTTTCCAAAATAAAAAAAGACCACAGCTTCATGCCGCAGCAACTTTATGGTTGAATTTCTGGGACAACCCTAGTATAACTGGATTTTACGGAAAGCAACATGTCTCTAATCAATTTACAAATGCATTTGAGACTATAAAGTCTGACAAATCTGATTTTGGGAAAATAGATTTTATTCAACCACTTCAAAACATTGCTGGTTATGAGCATAGATTTGGAAAGTCTGGTTTTGCGATTGGAGCTTATCACAAGTACCTATTAAAGAAAAACTGGAACTATAACGATATAAGCGTTTCTACATCCTACAACACAAACATCGCATCGCAATTGAATGTTAGAATTGGAGCTTCTGCTATTTTCCACAGAGAGCAATTGGCTGTTAATAGATTAACACTAAGAGAAAGAGCTTTATATGGTGATTACATTTTCTCATCTGATTTGGATGAATTCCAAGCAAGAACTGAAGAATACATTTCATATAATGTTGGAGGTTTCATCAATCATCCAAACTTCTTCTTAGGATACACAGCTGAAAATGTTCACCAAACTTTCACAAATAAAACTGAAGAGGAGTTTACAACAAAACATTTTGCTATAGCTGGAGCACATGTTACAATATTAAATCACCTTAAGGCAAGTGCAATGCTGAAGTTCGAAAAGAAACTAATCAATACTTATAGTCCATCTGTAGGACTTACTTTTAAAAACAAGTATGTTCTAGTTGGTGAGTATAATAAGTTGTCTCGTTATGATCTTTCTTTAGGATATAATTGGAATCAACGCTTAAGAGTATTGGGAACTTTTGGAATTAAACAAATCGACGATGAAGATTATCAACTAAACTTAGATCATTACCAAGAACGTAAAGGTTATGTATCTATAGGAGCTTATTATACTTTTAAGTAATGAAATATTTTTGTCACATACTTATCTTAACGATTCTTCTTGTTAGCTGTGGATCTGATAGGCTTTCTAATGAAACAGATAATAGTGAAAAGCTAGATCCTAGTTTGTCAGCTGTTATTGTTCCTTTACAAGTTTTTGAAACTGGAAATATTATTGAAAGCTGTTTTTACAAAAACAACTTTTTAAGAATGATTGCTACACATCCACAAGCAAAGAATTATGCTTGGTACAAATGTGATGATATTGACCCTTCAAATGCTGACGTATTCTTATCTGATAGTTCATTCTATGAAACATCTTTAAATGGTTTATATAGACTGGATCTTGAAAAGAACTATCCATCAATTGGTGAAGTAGACACTTCTATTTTTATCGAATTAGACTATTGCCCTACTTGGATTGAAACGCCATTAAGTTTCACTCCTGACAATCAACAACAGTTTAATACTTGGAAACCGATATTGGAAGGGGTAAATAAATTTTACTATCGAATAACGGATGAAGATGATGTTATTTTATTCGAGTCGACTAGTCTCCAAAATTCTTTTGATGGTAGTTATAATGGAACACCATTACCTTCTGGAACTTATTATTTTTATATAAGTGGTACTTATAAATCAAGAGTTCTATTTGAAAAAAAGGGGAATTTCGAATTAGTTAGATAACTAACTACTTAAAAGAGTACAATTCGTTTTCACACTGTTTATTAGTTCTTTCGAGTTCAAGAAGATTTGAAGAGTACAGCGTCACCCTTAAAACACCACTCCAATCAGTGTTAGATGCGCTATCTAATAAAATAGTACGATTGTCTACAATTTCAAATTGAAAGAATGAGGTATCCCCAGTCTCAAGATACCACCCATCATTTATCGTATCTGTAATGTTAAAATTGATTTGAGCATCTAAACTGGATTGATACAACCCACATTTCTTCCACTTTAAATTCCAATTTTTAGAAACTACGTCTTCTAACTCCTCCTCAGCTCCACAAGAAATTAATAGAACTGAAATAAGAAGAAGGCAAGTGCGATAAAACATAATTAATAAATTCCTGATATTGTAATTGTAGGAATACTTCCGGTCAAGTCAAAAGTATTATTTGCTTCGATAAGTTGATCATCTATAAATACCTTAAGATTTATATCAGCATTTTGATCAGCATTTTCAATCTCGAAAAAGTAAACTAGATCTTCCCCATATATTTCATGTGTAATATTCACAGGTAAATCAACTTCACCTTCTGAGTCAAAATCAACTCCTGGTCCCATTTTAACACGCATATTATCAACAGTCGTAGCAGCTCCATCAATTTCATATCTAAAACTATGCTTGTCATCTAAGTTTGTACAACTTAAAACAGACCCTATTAAACAAATAAATAATATTACTCTACACATACACCCACAAAGAAAAAATAATTTTATCGAAAAATAAACAATTAAATTATAAGTTTTCAACATTACTTTATTCAATTGAATCTTAACATTTTACAACTTGTTAACAGAATAGTACAAAGGTTTTGAATATTTTACTGGACAAGAGGCTATAAATTGGCTATCTTTGTGCGTCAATAATTTAAGTTTATACAACAAGCATATGAGGCAGCTGAAAATTACCCAATCGATTACTAAAAGAGATAGTATCACATTAGATAAATATCTACAAGAGATTGGTAAAGAAAGCTTAATCACAGCAGAAGAAGAGGTAGAGTTAGCGAAAAAAATTCGAGATGGCGATCAGGATGCGCTTGAAAAATTAACTAAAGCCAATTTAAGATTTGTAGTTTCTGTAGCAAAACAGTACCAAGGCCAAGGTCTTACACTTCCTGATTTAATCAACGAAGGTAACCTTGGATTAATTAAAGCAGCAAAACGTTTTGATGAAACTAGAGGGTTTAAGTTTATTTCTTATGCTGTATGGTGGATACGTCAGTCCATTATTCAAGCTATTTCTGAACAATCTAGAATGGTTAGATTACCATTAAATAAAATCGGTGCGATCAGTAAGATCAATAAAGGAACTTCTTTACTTGAACAACAACTTGAGAGAGAACCAAACGCAAAAGAGATTTCTGAATTCCTTGACTTATCTGAAGCTGAAGTTAGTAATGTACAAAGTATGAATAGCCGTCACATATCGGTTGATGCTCCCTTTTCAGAAGGAGAAGATCATGGATTATTAGATGTAATGGTTAATGGTGATTCACCAAACGCTGATAATGGTTTACTTAAAGAATCTTTAAATAAAGAAATAAAACGTTCATTAGCTACACTTACTGAAAGGGAAGCTGAAGTTCTTAAATTGTTTTATGGAATTGATGGAAACAGAGAGATTTCTTTAGAAGAAATTGGTTCTAAATTCGACTTAACTAGAGAGAGAGTTCGTCAGATTAAAGAAAAAGCTATCAAAAGATTGAAGCACAATTCTAGAAGTAAATTACTTCGTGCTTATTTAGGATAGATTCTAAATACCATATTTCACTAAAGGGAAACAAAGCAATTTGTTTCCCTTTTTTTATTAATTGAAATGACATGAAATACATAGCAATTTTAAGAGGAATTAATGTAGGCGGAAAACGTAAGATATTAATGGCTGATTTAAAGCTATTATTTAGCAGTCTTGGATTCTCTCAGGTAGTTTCATATATTCAAAGTGGGAATATTGTATTTCATTCAGAAGGAAACAAAAACCTATCTAAAATAATTGAGGCCGAAATTTTAAAACAGTACGGATTTGAAGTTCCTCTAATTGTTATAGATAAAAATGAGTTCAATAATATTATTCAAGGAAATCCTTATAAGAATAAAGAAGAAAAACAACTTTACGTTTCTTTCTTCAAAGCTAGTCCGAATTTAGAATTAGTTAATTTGTTATCAAACCAATCTTTCGCTCCTGATCAATTTAAAATCACAGAAAAAGCAGTCTACATTTTTTGCAATACAAAATACAGTGACTCAAAACTGACAAACACATTTTTAGAGAAAAAACTTAAAGAAACGATTACAACTAGGAATTGGAAATCAAGTTTAAAGATATCGGAACTATTGAATGAGTAATTTAATCTTGTTTAACATCACAACCGTGTTTCCAACAATGCTGTGTAACACAAGTAGTCATAATCTTACATCGGTCATCTGATCTTAATGAAGCAATACATCTTCTCTTTTCTATTGAACTAGACTTCAAAGTATAAGACATTGACTTGTCTTTCCAAATTGCAGGATCAATCTTCTCTTCCATATAAAACTCTAAATAATCAGGAAGGTCAGAAAAGAAATCATATCCAGTTTTAAACTCTACACTATCAACCGGCATTGAATATTTTTTAAGAGAGTTAGCATCTGGTTTATTAGGAATAATAAAACCTATTGCTGCCATATCAATACCGTTATATACCATTACAACCTTAAAGAAACCGTCAGGAACGTTCACCTTATTTTCTCCGATCATATCTGGTTCTTTATTTTCGAAAACTGGTCCAGTAACAACATGAACACTGTCAAAAACTACAGACCATCCTGAAATAAGGTTTTCCAATATTCTCCAAACTCCTTTATCAAATGCCAAATCCATAGGAGCTACATTAACATAATTGTTAATTGCTTTCATTTTACTTGTTGAATTCCTTGCTGCACTTGGTGGCTTCAATGTTCCTTGAGAATATCCATACCTATTATAATCCGATGGATTTGGACAAGATGAAATTGCTGAATCTTTATAGAATAATGGACTACCTACTTCTACCCCTTGGACATCGGAATGTTTTACTGTGTAACCAACCCAATCACTTATTTTTCTTCCTTCATTAAATTTGAACGCGAAACCATTTCGATATTCTGCAACTTCTCCTTTTGGCACTCTATAATCCTGACCAAGAACTAAGGCAGGAAGTATTAAGAAGATAAAAATAAATCGCATGGTGTAATTGATTGAATCGGAAAGTTTGGACAAAAAAAATTGGCGAGACTCCTCCCGCCAACTGAACTAATTTAACACTTAACTTGACTTGCATTTTAATAACGGCAAGCACAATTAAAAGGTTACTTATATTATTAGAAATTCTGTAGAAATTTCTCGAATGATATATCTTCTTGATTTCCTGAACTCATTTCTTTAACTCTAATTAATCCTGACTCAATCTCAGATTCACCAATCAAAACAACATATCTAGCTTTCTTAGAATCTGCGTAAGACATCTGCTTTTTCATTTTAGCACTTGATGGATAAACCTCAACAGAAACTCCTTTAGATCTCAACTCACCTACCAAAGGCATTAAAAATCGTTCTTCCGTCTCTCCGAAATTAACAAAAAACACATCTAAAGCATCTAATCCATCATTTGGAAACAAGTCGTTCTCTAAAAGAATATCATAAATTCTATCGGCTCCTAAAGAAATACCAACACCACTTACACCTTTCAACCCAAACATATCTGTTAAGCCATCATATCTTCCACCTCCACTTATACTTCCTTTAAAACCTTCACTTACGATTTCAAAAATAGCACCAGTATAGTAGTTTAATCCTCTAGCTAAAGTAACATCAAGCTCTAAAGAATTCGCAACACCCAATGATTCGCAGTAGTTAAAAATATATTCTAATTCTTTAACTCCTTGTAAACCAATCTCAGAACCTTTTAAAAACTCTTTAAGTGCGTTTACTTTATCAGTTAATGATCCAGACAATGCAATAATTGGTTGAATTTTTTCAATTGACGAATCAGCAACTCCTTTCGAAGCCATCTCTTCATTAACCTTCTCCACTCCTATTTTATCCAACTTATCAATTGCAACAGTAATATCAATAATCTTATCAGCTTCTCCGATTACTTCTGCAATACCTGCTAAGATTTTTCGATTGTTAATCTTAATAGAAAACTTAGGAATCTTTAGAGCAGTTAAAATCTCGTTGAAGATTTGAATTAACTCAACTTCACATAATAACGAATCAGTTCCAATAACATCAACATCACATTGAAAGAATTCTCTATAACGACCTTTACCAGGACGATCAGCCCTCCATACAGGTTGAATCTGATAACGCTTGAAAGGGAAAGTTAATTCATTCTGATTTTGAACTACAAATCTTGCAAAAGGTACAGTTAAATCATAACGAAGCGCTAATTCTGCAAATTCAGTTTCCTTAGAACCTTCGCTTGCTTGCGCTACAGCTTTCTTAAACTTATCACCTCTGTTCAATATCTTAAACATCAACTGATCACCTTCTTCTCCGTACTTACCAGTTAAAGTTTTTAAATTCTCAACCGCAGGAGTTTCTATCTGCTGAAAACCGAATTTTTTAAAAACCGATTTTGCAGTATCAAAAATATAATTACGCTTCGCCATTTGGCTAGGTAAAAAATCTCTTGTCCCTTTTGGTATGTTTGGCTTACTCATCGTAATTCTTTTCTAATTCTTAATTAGTTTGATTTTATCAACTTCTTAAACTTAATTCTCTTTGGCTCAACATCCCCCATTCTCTTCTTTCTATTCTCTTCATATTCAGAATAAGATCCTTCGAATGAATAGATTTTAGAATCTCCTTCGAAAGCTAAGATATGAGTACAAACTCTATCTAAGAACCATCTATCATGAGAAATAACAACTGCACAACCAGCAAATCTATCAAGTGCTTCTTCTAAAGCTCTCAATGTATTTACATCAATATCATTGGTAGGTTCATCAAGTAATAAAACGTTACCACCTTCTTTTAAAGCCAAAGCTAAATGTAATCTGTTACGTTCACCTCCTGATAAAACACCACATTTTTTATTTTGATCAGATCCAGCAAAGTTAAATCTAGAAACATAAGCTCTAGAGTTTATTATTTTACCACCTAAATCAATATTATCTAAACCATCTGAAATCACATCAAAAACAGATTTTTCAGGATCAATAGAATCATGAGTTTGATCTACATATGAGATCTTAACTGTTTCACCAACTTTGAAAGAACCTTCGTTAGGCTCTTCCTCTCCCATGATCATTCTGAACATTGTTGTTTTACCAGCTCCATTGGGTCCTATAATCCCAACAATTCCTGCAGGTGGTAACTTGAAGTTTAATCCTTCATATAATAAACGATCACCATAACCTTTAGAAACATCAATAGCTTCAATAACTTCATTTCCTAATCTAGGTCCATTTGGAATAAACATCTCTAAATGATCGATTCCATCTTTTCCGTTTTCACTCATTAACTTATCGTAATTGGCTAAACGTGCTTTGGATTTCGTTCCTCTTCCTTTCACTCCCTTCTTAACCCACTCCAATTCCTTACTTAAGGCTTTCTGACGCTTACTTTCTGTTTTCTCTTCTTGAGCTAAACGTTTTCCTTTTTGATCCAACCAAGATGAGTAATTCCCTTTCCAAGGAATACCTTCACCTCTATCCAATTCTAAAATCCAACCAGCAACATTATCTAAGAAATATCTATCATGCGTTACTGCGATTACTGTTCCCTGATATTGTGACAAGAAGATTTCTAACCATTGAACTGATTCAGCATCCAAGTGGTTAGTAGGCTCATCTAATAATAAAATATCTGGTTGTTTTAATAGCAATCTACAAAGTGCA
>CAWVWF010000040.1:0-20474 GCA_963933885.1 uncultured Flavobacteriales bacterium
TAATGGAAAAATTATTATTTAACTCAGGAGTTGCATTTATGAGTTGAATTCAGCAATCAATTCATGTTGGTCAAATAGTAAAGGAAGTAGATTTTTATTTTTTACCAAAGTAAATTCTACCCTCATGGAAAAATAAAAGAGCCCAATTTAAATCAGCTGAAAACACAGTTAAATCATCAGAATCTCTGTGGTATAGAGACTTCCAGTATTTAATTACGTATTTCAATTTAGTTTTTAAAGCAGTTTCTGGATCCCAAGAAAGGTAAACATCGTCCTCAATATTTAAACCAAGCGTACCGAACCATCTTTCGATTTTTTTCTCTTGCCCTTCTTCGATAGCAATGTCTTCGTTTTTTGTGAAGAAGTCAGTTTTAAAAGGGAAATCATCATGAAGTTCATTGTCATTAATGAAATCATCAATTGAATTAGAACCTTCTTCATCTAAAGGTAATAGTTGCTCTAGGTGTATTTGAGGTAAAACAGTATAATTCTCATCTGTGATTCTCCAGTTTAACGTGAAGTCTTCCATTGGAATGATGTTGTCCTTAAGCGTATTGAAATTCATTTTCTTATTTACTTTGTTATAATCAGCTAAATTAAATGATTTAAAGTAAAAATTGAAATTTCAGTATATTTTTTTGTGTGTTAAAGGTGAAATTATTTTTAAATAGGGCTGTTTAAATGGTAATTGACCCAAAGTGGTTCTTCAAAACCCAAAAATTCCATTTCTTCCTCTTAATCTCAAATGTTCATAATGACAATGCTGGTTGTTACTAATATTTAATATTTGTCATCCTGAGCGGAGTCGAAGGACGAACACAGTACATCTGCTTCATTGAAATCAAGAAAGTTGTAGTTTTCGACAAACTTCAATGAGCTCATTTTGTCTATCTAGATTCATAACCGTTGATTCAATTATGATTTTAGTTATCTCTTCAACGATAATGGTATTATTACCAATAAAGAATTGGTTTTCAGTACTTAAATGATCTTTGAGGTAATTAGTAGTCATAAAGGTTGTCCATATTTTTTCTTCATCGCTAAATGAAATTGTCACTTCAATACAGTCGTTAAATTTGTTCTTGATTTCATCATCAATATTAATCAATGTAATTGTCGGAATTTCGCAAGGGACGAAACAAATAGCAGGAAGCCAAACAAGCTTTCCTTGATTATTGATTATCCTGAATTGATCAGTTTTTGTTTCTTGAATGAGGTAGCTTTTCCTTTTAGTTATGTGTTCTGAATAAACAGATTCGTCGGAACAAAATATTTTCTTCTTATCCATTATTTAAGCAATCTAAAAGTTAAACTCATTCTTCCATTAAGCGTATTCGCTTTCGGGATAGAATGTTGCCAGATATCCTGAAGTTCACTAGTCATGTGGATCAAAGAACCAGAAGGAAGCGGAAAGTCTTTTTTCATTTCCTGATCAGTTATATTTCTAAAACGAAGCGTTCTTGTCTCTCCAAGTGAAACTATTGCAATCCCGGTATTTTCGACAAGAATATCTGTTTGGTCAGAATGATATCCCATTTTAGATTTACCATCCAAGTAGTAATTAATTAAACAGTTATTAGGTTTGAATCCTAATGTTTTTTCAATCTCAGTTACAAGATGCTGTAATTGTTTAGGGAATTCTTGAAATGGATAATTGATTTGAGAGTAGTTATATGGAACCCCAAAACTAGCTGTTTTTCGAGAAGCCAATCTTGAGTCCCAATTTACATTAGAATACAGAAACTGGAATAAATCATTATGATCTACTACAAATTCCTCTATGTAAGTTACCCCCTCCATCAGTAGTGTTAAACAAAAAAAGAGTCGAAAAAATAATTCTCCGACTCCATTCAATATTTTAAATCCAGTAAAGAATTAAGCTCCAGCATTAGGAACAGAAATACTTCCACCAGTTAAGTTTTCTAAATCTCTATCGAAAAGATATAAACCACCTTTATCGTTTCCGATTAAGTTAATTCTATCCATAATACTTCTTGCAGTAGCTTCTTCTTCGATTTGCTCGCTTAAGAACCATTGCATAAAGTTATGTGTTGTGTAATCTCTTTCTTCAAGACAAACATGAACTACATCGTTAATTTTTGCAGTTACATTCAACTCATGAGAAAGCAATAATTCAAAAACGTTAGTTAATGATTTAAAATCAGTTGGTGGAGCATCAAAACTTGAAATTAAAGCAGTACCACCTCTTTCGTTTACATATCTAATTAATTTCAACATGTGTACTCTCTCCTCGTCCGCTTGTCTGTATAAAAACTCACAAGTACCACCAAAACCTTTGTTTTCAGCCCATGAAGCCATGGCTAAATAAAACTGAGACGATTGTCCTTCTAATGCAATTTGAGTATTTAATATAGCTTCTACCTTCTTTGAAATCATTTTCTTGAATTTTAATGAAAGTTACCCATTCCTTTCTTTCCATCCAATATATACACCTTAATTATTTAGTTTCATTCCTTATATTTGTTTTGCAGATGGAGAATAAGTACAGTATTGAAGCAATTATCAAATTAACAGGCGGTGAAATACTTCAGAAAGGAGTAGAAGATTCGGTTGTTAATCACTTGCTTATTGATAGTAGGAGAGTGTTTTCTGCAGAAGATTCAATCTTCATTGCAGTGAAAGGAGACAGACATGATGGGCATGATTTTTTACATGAAGCTTTTCAAAAAGGCCTCAAAACTTTTCTTGTTCAAGATACTGTAAAGCTTTCTTTGATCCCTGGAACTTGGGTTATTAAAGTACCAGACACCTTAGTTGCACTTCAATCCATTGCTGCACAACATAGAAGTAAGTTTAAGTTTCCAGTTATCGCTGTTACAGGAAGTAATGGGAAAACGATAGTAAAAGAGTGGTTACATCAACTGCTTAAAGAAGAAACCCATATCGTTCGAAGCCCTAAGAGTTACAATTCTCAAGTAGGAGTTCCATTAAGCTTATGGCAAATGGAGGAATCTCATGAGATGGGGATTTTTGAAGCAGGTGTCTCCAAAGTTGGGGAGATGGGTGCTTTGGAAAGAATGATTAGACCCGATTTAGGTATCATCACAAATATTGGAAGAGCGCACGATGAGAACTTTGAAGACTGGGATGAAAAGGCGAAGGAAAAATTGCGATTGTTTGAAAACGCAAAAGCAATCGTTTACTGTAAAGACTACATTCCAATCCATAATATAATTGCCAATAAACCACGTTTTGCTGAAGTGAATACTTTTACTTGGAGTAAAAAAGTTCCTGCAAACTTGATGATTGGTAAGATCGAAAAGACAGATTCTGGTACCTTAATTCAAGGTGTTTATAATAACGAATTCTTAAGAATTACGATTCCATTTACGGATGATGCGAGTATTGAGAATGGAATAAATTGTTGGGCAACACTTTTACTTTTAGAGTACGATAACAATTGGATTAACAAACGAATGAAAGCTTTGGCTCCTGTTGCAATGCGATTGGAATTAAAGGAAGGAATTAACGATTGTTCGATTATCAACGATTACTATAATTCGGATTTAGGAAGTTTGGCAATTGCATTGGATTTTATGATTCAGCAAAAGCAAAATCCTAGTAAAACAATTATACTGTCCGACATTCTGCAATCGGGAAAATCGGGAGAGGAACTTTATGGAGAAGTATCAAAATTACTTCAAAACAAAGGAATCAAGAGGATTATCGGAATTGGACCTAAGATTAAGCTGCAAGCTGAATTGTTTAAAGGAGATACTAAATTCTTTACTTCAACAAACGAATTTATTAAGTCGATTGACGTCTCAACTTTCAGCAACGAAACGATACTATTAAAGGGAGCAAGACTTTTTGAATTTGAACAAATCAGTTCCTTATTTCAAAAGAAAGTACACGAAACTGTTCTTGAAATTAATCTCAATGCGATTGTAAATAACCTTAATTACTATAAGAGTTTACTAAAGCCAAAAACGAAAGTAATGGCGATGGTAAAAGCTTTCTCTTATGGAAGTGGTTCTTTCGAGATTGCAAACTTGTTACAGTTTAATAGGGTTGACTACCTAGCTGTGGCATATGCAGATGAGGGTGTAGAGTTAAGAAAGGCTGGAATTACTTTGCCAATTATGGTAATGAACCCAGAGCAGCAAGGTTATGATTTGATGATTCAACATCATTTGGAACCTGAAATATATAGCTTTAGAGTCTTAAATTTATTTGAAGAAGCTTTACAACGTAACGGTTATAATGAACCTGAAGGATTTCCAATTCACTTAAAATTGGATACTGGAATGCACCGTTTGGGATTTGTTGAAGCAGATTTACATGAATTGATTATTCGATTAAAAAACAAAAGAAGACTATCTGTAAAGAGTGTGTTTTCACATCTTGCAGCAAGTGATGAAAGACATCAGAATAAGTTTACGGAGCAACAAATCAGTGTGTTTAACACATTTAGTGATAAGATTATTGAACATTTAGGAGGAGGGATTTTAAAGCATATTTTAAATTCTGCAGGGATTACAAACTTCCCAGAACACCAAATGGACATGGTAAGATTGGGTATAGGAATGTACGGAATCAGTCCATTCCCAGATCACCAAGAAAAGCTAGAATTGGTAAGTGAATTAAAGACGACCATTTCACAAATCAAACAAATATCAGCACACGATTCAGTTGGTTATTCTCGAATGGAAATGCCAACACGAGAAATCACAATTGCTACCGTTCCGATTGGTTATGCTGATGGTTTGCGCCGAAGCTTAGGGAAGCGAAAAGGGTACATGATGATTAATGGACATAAAGCACCTATTGTAGGGAATGTATGTATGGACATGTGTATGCTGGATATTACTACTTTAAATGTTGAAGAAGGGGATGAGGTTATTGTGTTTGGAAAAGGACAGTCCATTTTACAGTTTGCCAAGTTGATGGATACTATACCTTACGAAGCCCTAACAGGAATATCACCAAGAGTTAAACGCGTTTATTACCAAGAATAATGAGAAAATTAATTGTTTTACTATTACTTCCTTTTTCAGTTTTAGCAGGAAAGAGCGATATTCAGGCGCTCTTGGCAATGTTGCCAACCGGTGGAGTTTCCACACCAATTTACTTTGCGAACCCGCTTGAGCCTTTAATATATTTAGGGCACAATAACATTCAACCAAATACTTATATGCCTTTCGAAGGAATGGTTCCGTTTGGTATTGGAGGAAGAAAATCGCTTTATAAAAAACCTACTTTCGAGATAGGATTTTCAACAGCAGTTCATGGTCAGTTAGGTTATAGAGAAGAGAATAATGTAAACTTAAAAGGAACAAGAGTTAGTTTATTAAATGCAGATTTTCTACTTAATTTCTATTATACACAGAAAATTAAGCAACATTGGAAATTGAAAGTAGAAACCTTCCATAGATCTACTCATTTAGGAGATGATTTAGTGTTATTAAATGGGATTACTACTTCTAACTTTTGGAGTACAGATGAGAGTTCTTATGAAGAGTTAAACGTGCTTATTAATCGTTCTTTTCTAATGAATGCTGTTAACGTTTATACTTCGGTTGGTTATAATTACAGACAAGATTCTCCAAGAGAAAAATGGACTGTAAACTTAGGAGGTCAGTTAAGTGGAAAGATGATTCCTTATTTAAACAGACTTGTCTTAGGATTTGATATTAGGTGGTTAGAAAATAACAATTGGAATCCAGCAGTAAATAAGGCGATTGGTTTTAAGCTAAACAAAAAAGGAAGCATCAAATTGATGGCGCACCATTACTCAGGAAACATTCCATACAGTAGATATGAAAGTGTATTAAAACAATCCTATTGGAGGTTTGGAATATACTTCGATTCAATTTTAAAATAATATGTTTATAGATACGCATTCGCATCTTTTTAGCGAAAAATTCGACGAGGATAGAACTGAGGCAATACAGAGAGCCAAAGACAATGGTGTAGAGAAAATACTACTTCCAAACATAGATATGGATAGTATTAAAACGATGCATGAATTGGAAGATTCTGATCCAAGTTTCTTTAAATCTATGATGGGAATACATCCATGTTATGTTACCAAAGATTACGAAGCAGAACTAGAAATTACTAAAAATTGGTTTTCGAAAAGAGACTACTGTGCAGTTGGTGAAATAGGAATCGATTTATATTGGGAGAAAGAATTAATCGAACAACAAGAAAACGCTTTCAGAGCCCAACTTAAATTAGCTAAAGAATTAAAACTTCCAGTAGCAATTCATGCTAGAGAAAGTTTTCAGGAAATATTTAAGATTGTAGAAGAAGAAAACGATGAGAACTTAACAGGCGTTTTTCATTGCTTCATCGGAGGAAAATCAGAAGCTGAAAAAATAATGAGTTTCGGTGGATTTAAAATGGGACTAGGTGGTGTTTTAACATTCAAGAAATCAGGATTAGATAAAACTGTATTTGATATTCCAATGGAAGAATTGGTTCTAGAAACGGATTCTCCATATTTAGCTCCAACACCAAATAGAGGAAAAAGAAACGAATCTTCATTTCTACTTCATATTGCTGAAAAGCTTGCAGACGTTAAAGGGATACCTTTAAAAATGGTTGGTGAAATCACAACAAAAAATGCGATTGAACTTTTTAATTTAGATTAATCTGTAACGAATCGAATATTGGTTGTTCCATAAATAAAAATATGTGGGTGATTGTTTTTTCGATGTTATTGGCAGGTGAGTTTTCAGAAAGTAAAGTGGAATTAAAAACCTATAATCAATCTGTAAGCGAAGTTCTTGAATTCAAAAAAACGATTGATTTATCAGATTCTTTAACGGTTAAAAATCAAGAACACCTCGATGCTTTAATCGTGGAGACTATTCTCCCACATTGGTATAAGACGCCTTGGGATTTTGATGGTTATAGTAATGTTCCGAAGAAGGGTGAAATAGCTTGCGGGTACTTTGTAAGCACACCTTTAAAACATGTTGGATTCAATTGGAATAGGTATAGATTGGCACAACAAGACGCAACAACAATCATCAGAAAAATATCAGGGGAAGAAACTCAATTTTATTGGAACAAATCTCCAGAAGAATTTTTAAATTTGGTTGAGGAATTAGAGCATGGACTATATGTAATTGGATTCGACAGTCATGTAGGTTTTCTACATAAACATCAATCAGGAATAGATATAATTCACTCAAGTTACTACGGTGAAATATGTGTGATGAAAGAAGTTGCTTTAACAGCTCCAGCTTTATCTCATAGTAATAGCTATGTTTTAGGTAGACTTTTCACAAAGGACAACCTTAGAAAATGGAAGAATAACGAAGTATTTAAAATTTTATAACAACTAAAAATCAATTAAAAATGAAAAAGTCACTAACAGTAGTTTTATCAGCAATCGTATTATTTTTCACATCATGTGAAGGAACTCCAAAGAAGGAAGTAAATGTTGTAGGAGATTGGAAATTCGAACAGTTTGTTGAAGGAACAGAAAAATTAAGTCCACAAGCAAATGCAATGGTTAGTTCAATAGTATCAATATTTAAAGATTGTAAAGTGAACTATAAAGCTGATGGAACAGTTTCAATGACGAGTCCAGTTGTAGGAAGTAAGTCTGGAACTTATACTGTAGCAAATGGAAAACTTGATCAGCAAATGGGTAAAGGAACTCAGTTTATCTTAAACGTTAAGAATGATAAAGAGAAGTTGGTTATTTTATTAAATGAAGAGGATACACCAAGTAGTGGGAAGATTTTATTGGTACCAGTGAAATAATTTGTACTCGAAACTAATATTAAAAAGCGATTTAACTCTTATGTTAGATCGCTTTTTTTGGCTCTTGTAATTTTAAATTCAGTACGTTGTAGGGGTGCCTCTTGTGGGTACCCGAAACACAGCTCGTCACATTTACACTACTAGGCGTCGGGTACCCACAAGAGGCACTCCTACAAAACAACAAATGATTTTTAGATGTTAAGAATGGCCAAGTACAGGAAAGATTTTATTAGTACCTGCAAAATAAAAATTCAGTAAACCTGTATCTTTTAGGGATCGTTTGCATTACATCTGTACATTGTACGCGCCTTAAAACCTTAACATGTACAGATTTAGCCTATTTCTTATAATGTTTTTGCCAAGTTATGCCTTCTCGCAATTAACTTGTGATATTGCTGTATCCAACGATACGGCAATTTGCAATTCTGGATCTTTTGGAATTGAAGTTACTGGAGATTTGTATGATGTACGATGGTCTCCAGCAACAGGTTTAAGTGATGATGCGATTCCAAATCCTATTGCTACAATTAACAATTCCATCACATATATTGTTACCAATAAGATGGTAACGACAAACATCTTAATCAACGGTGATTTCGATGCTGGAAGTACCGGTTTTACGAATGACTATGTTGTTGATTGTCCAAATGACAAATACGGACCTGATGTTGGAACTTGGAAAGAAGGTGCACCAAATGATGGCCAGTACTGTGTTGTTCCAGCTACAAGTTTCGCCTTTGCTTTAGGAGGATGGCAAGCATGTGCCGACCATACTGGAACTGGAGGGAACTTGATGTATGTAAATGGTGATATTACAAAGGATGCTAAAATATGGTGTCAAACAGTAGCTGTTACTCCAAATACAGATTATCAATTTTCAACATGGATTACGAGTGTGTATGACGGAAACCCTGCTCAATTGGCATTTAGTATCAATGGGAATGTTCTAGGAAGTCCTTTTACGGCGATTAAAAACACCTGTCAGTGGAGTGAGTTTTTCGAAATATGGGATTCAAATATAAATACGAGTGCTCAGATTTGTATTGTAAATCAAAACACGGTGAGTAATGGGAATGACTTCGCATTGGATGATATTACGTTTCAAAAAGTTTGTGTTGCTACCGATTCTGTGGAGATAATAGTAAATCCTGGTTTAACAGTTAATCTTGGAGATGATCAATCAATTTGCCCTGGAGATAGTGTTGTTGTTAATTCTGGATTTCCAGACACAGAAACTCATGCATGGAATTCGAGTTCTACAGATAATGAGATAACGATTGATAAATCTGGAAGATATACTGTTAGTGTAGTAGGAAGTAATGGTTGTATAGGAATGGATACAATTAATATTAATGATATTGATACGCCGTTTGCACGTTTACCAGATGATTTCACGGCATGTTTTGCAATTGATAAAGCTGTTGAGATAAAGGCTCAAGATCAAGCTGTAAATTACATTTGGTCAACAGGAGAAACTAACAAATCAATATTAATTAGTGAGCCAGGGACCTATGTTGTTGGGCTTAGCAACACGGTTAGTTGTGCTTCTTCTGATACAATTATAGTTTCTGAATTGTGCAACGCTTCATACCTCTATATCCCGAATACATTCACCCCAAACAATGATGGTAACAATGATGTCTTCTATGTTTTGGGAGAGAATTTATTTGAATTTAACCTTAAGATCTATAATAGATGGGGAGAGTTTTTGTTCGAAACAGATCAACTCATGCAAGGGTGGAATGGGAGATATTTAAATCATGAAGTAGCATCAGGAGTTTATGTTTATTCTGTAATGTATAAGGGTATTTCTCCAATTAATAATAAGGAAGAAAAGGTGACTAAAATTGGTCACATTAATCTAATTAGATAATTTCATAGGAAATTGTTTAACATGTCTATTTCTCAAAAAGTATTCACTTCTTTCATTGCCATCTGTGTAATCGGTTTTTTGTCATTTACTTTAAATCAAAAGAGTGCAGTACTATCGCATATAGTTGATCTTGAAAAGCAAGATTTGAAGCTATATTGGAAGAATGATGACGGTAAGATCCTGAAGAGTTTCGGGAAATTGGATTCATGGTTAAAATCTAAAAATGAGAAATTGATTTTTGCGATGAATGCAGGAATGTATAAAACAGATCATTCAGCTTTAGGATTGTACATAGAGAACGGTAAGACTTTATCTAAAATAAACACGAAAGAAAGTGGATATGGGAATTTCTATATGCAACCAAATGGGATTTTTTATATCACAGATAGTAATAAGGCTGTAGTTTGTAAAACACCAGACTTTAAAAGCGAAGGTGTTAAATACGCAACACAGTCAGGTCCAATGTTGTTGATTGATGGGGAGATTCATGACAAGTTTATGGATGGTTCAAAAAATCTAAATATTAGAAACGGTGTAGGGATTTTACCAAATGGTTCTATCGTTTTCGGAATGTCTAAAGACATGATTAACTTTTATGATTTTGCTTCCTACTTTAAATCATTAGGATGTAAAAACGTATTGTATTTAGATGGATTCGTATCCAAAACATATCTACCATCTCAAGGCTATAATGAACTTAAAGGTAATTTCGGAGTGATTATAGGTGAAATTGAAAAACAATAATTTTCTTCTTGAGCAGTAATTAAGTAGTTTTGCTTAAGATTTCGAAGGAGTAATTATGAGTAACAAAGCCATCAGTGTATTACATGTTTCCACGCCTAAAAGCTGGAGAGGAGGTGAGCAACAATTGGCGTACTTATATGAAGAGCTTCAATCAAAAAATGTCACTCAATTTATTCTTTGTAGAAAAGGAGGAGAGCTAGCCATTAAGGGTAAAGCTAAGGGTTGGAATATCATTGAGAGCGAAAAGATCACAGCAATCGATATTAACTTTGCTCGTAAAATCAAAGTGATTTGTAAAGCGCATAACATTGATTTAGTACATACGCACGATTCACATGCACATTCGTTTGCAATATTATCAGCTACACTTTGGGGAAATAAAACACCTATAGTTGTTAGTCGCCGAGTTGATTTTGCTATTAAACCAACTTGGTTTTCAAAGTATAAATACAATCACCCATTGGTGAAAAGGATTCTTTGCGTTTCGAATGCGATTAAGGAAATTACAGCTCCGGACATAATAGACCAATCTGTTTTAAAAACAGTGCATTCTGGAATTGACCTTTCTAGGTTTAAGGATTCTAACAAAGACTCCAATATTTTAAGAAAGGAATTTAACATTGCTCCTGATACAAAAATCATTGGTAATGTTGCTGCGTTAGCACCACATAAAGACTATTATACCTTTGTTGATACAGTTGAAATTTTAATAAAGGAGGATAAGAATTACCATTTTTTCATCATAGGAACTGGTCCATTAGAGCAAGAGATAAAAGCATATGTAGATAGCAAAAATCTAAATAAGCAGATCACATTTACTGGCTTCAGAAGTGACATTCCCCAAGTTTTACCAGAACTAGACGTTTTCCTAATTACTAGTGAAACAGAAGGTTTAGGAACAAGTGTGATAGATGCATTTGTTTGTAAAGTTCCAGTTGTTGCTACGAAGGCTGGAGGAATTCCAGAACTTGTAAAACATAAAGAAACTGGGTTCTTGGCAGAAGTGAAAGACGCTAAAGTTTTAGCTGAACATGTTAACCTACTTTTTTCAGGTTCCATAGATCTAGAAGCGATCGTTGCAAATCAACAAGACTTATTAAAACAGTTTACTAGAGAAGCTACCGCTGAAAAGTCATTAAAAGAGTATTATTCGATCTTGTAATTTCATTTGCCCCAAATCTTTAGTTATATTTAATTATCATGCGTAATCTAGTCAAATACTTACTTCAAGGTGTCCTGTTAATAGCCCCATTGGCATTAACAATACTTATTCTTGTAAAGACGTTTACATTTTTAGATTCGCTTTTACCGAAGACTGTTGTTATATATAATAACCTAACATTAGGAGATCTTCCAGGTGTAGGACTTTTGACATTGCTTTTAATTTTACTATTTGCCGGATTTATAGGGAGTACTTTTATCGCAAGTCCGATTCAAAATTACTTTCAAAAATTATTAGAAAAAGCCCCATTAATCAAGGTAGTTTATGGCGCTGTAAAAGACATACTAGGTGCTTTTGTTGGGAATAAAAAGAAGTTTACAAATCCAGTTTTAATAAAAGAGAGTGAGCATTCTAATCTAAATAGGATTGGGTTTGTTACACAAAGAGATTTAAGTAATTTAGGAATTGAAGAAGGATACACAAGTGTATATATTCCTCATTCTTATGCTATTTCAGGGATGTTATTTATCGTTGAAAATCAATATATCAAACCACTTGATGTTGCTTCAGGGGATGCGATGAAATTTATAATTTCAGGTGGTGTATTAAATAAAAAACAGGGGAATGAAAAAAGTAATTAGTGTAATTGTAGGGTTGGTTTTTGCTATGTCAGTACAAGCAGGAACAGTGGTGGTGGTTGAAGGAACTGCAAAGATTGCTGAAGGGAGTAATAACGCTTTAAGTGTTATTATCTATGAAACAGATTTTGAAGAGGTTTTAAAAGCTTGGAAAAAGGAAATGAAAGACACCAAAGCAAAGGTGAAGAAGAGTAAGGGTGAAATATTTGCTGATAATGCAGTTATAAAAAAGTTGGGAGATCATCCAATGGATATTTATGCAAGAACTGAAAAGATAACGGGAGGTTCAAAATTGATTATCGGTGTAAACCTCGGAGGTGCTTTTTTGAATTCAAGTGATCATAAAGAGAAGTACGAAGCTTTTGCCAAGTTTGTAAAAGAATTTGCGGAAACTCAAATAAAAGAATCTATTCAAGAACAAGTTAAAGCTGCTGAGAAAGAATTAAAGGATAGAGAAAAAGCACAGGAAAAATTGGTGAAGGACAAGGAAGACTTGAAAGGTAAGATTGAAGGTTTTAAGAGCAATATAAAAGATGCTGAAGGGAAGATTTCTACAAATGAAAACGACCAAGCTTCACAGAAAAAAAGTATTGAAGAGCAAAAAAAAGCTGTTGAAGCTGTAAAAGCAAAAGAGGCTAAATTTCTTTAATTTTTAACGAGTAACTTTGTATCATGTTTACAGGAATTATTGAAGGGTTAGGAACTCTAAATCGTATTGAAAAAGAGGGTGATAATGTGAATTTCACACTAACATCTGATTTTACAAATGAGTTGAAAATCGATCAGAGTCTAGCGCACAATGGTGTCTGTTTAACTGTTGTAAAAATTGATGGTAACGAATACACTGTGACTGCAATTGATGAAACACTTCAGAAAACCAATTTAGGTGGTTTGACTGTTTCCAATATTGTAAACTTAGAAAGATGCATGAAATTAGGTGATCGTTTAGATGGTCATATTGTTCAAGGTCATGTAGATCAAACGGGAAAAGTAATTGAAGTTGAAGAGTTGGACGGTAGTTGGAAGTTTACTTTCGAGTACGATCCTTCTAAAAGTAATATCACTGTTGAGAAAGGAAGTGTTACTATTAACGGCGTTAGTTTAACTGTTGTTGATTCTGGAAAGAATACTTTTTCAGTTTGTATCATTCCTTATACTTTTGAGCATACTAATTTTGGGCAATTTAAGGTTGGAACTCTAGTAAACCTAGAGTTTGATATTGTAGGGAAGTACCTTACTAAATTACACGCTCAGCAAAGTTAAAATGAAGTTAAGCGCTGTAATTATCACGAAAAACGAAGGGACTAATATCGAAAGGTGTTTGGTGTCTTTAGTTGGTATAGCGGATGAAATAATTGTTGTAGATTCTTTTTCTACAGATGATACTAAAACCATTTGTTTAAAACACAATTGTAGTTTTTTCGAACGAAAATTTATCGATTATTCTGACGCGAAGAATTACGGTAATGATCAGACTTCTGGAGATTGGATTCTATCAATGGATGCAGATGAGGAGTTGTCAGAAACATTAAGAGCATCTATATTAGAAGTGAAAGCTTCACCTGAAGAGGTTACTTATCTATTTAATAGGTTAACGAATTATTGTGGTAGTTGGATTAAGCATTGCGGATGGTATCCTGATGCGAAGACTCGTTTATGGAGGAAAGGAACTGCAAAATGGGAAGGAACTATTCATGAGAAACTGGTTTCGGAAACACCTATCAAATCTATAAAAGGAGATATTTTACATTATTCCTATCCAAGTATTACTTTTCACCTTTCTAAAATAAATCACTTTACAGATTTCATGGCGAAGGAGATGTTGGAAAAAGGAAAGAAGGGTTCTTTGGTGAAACTGATTGTTAGCCCGCCTTTTAAGTTTATTAAAAAATATGTTTTCCAATTAGGGTTTTTGGATGGTTACGCTGGTTTTATTGTTTCAACTATGGCTGCATATTATGTATTTGTGAAATATGCAAAATTGAGAAGTCTGAGTAAGAAGAACTAGGATTTACTTGATCTCGTTAAGTGGAGCTGATAGATTTTTAAAACTTACTAAATCAAGTTTAATTGATCCGATTAATAAATCTGTTTCTAACCTAATTGGAACTTTGTTATCATCATCACTAACCCATAAAGTCATATCTTCCTCTTCTTTAAAAACTCTACCTTCTTCTACAATTGGTCTGAATTTTAAACAATTGAATTCACCTAAGTCTGTTTCGATTTCCTCTTTACCAAGGTATTTTATTTTCATAGGATACATCGATTTATCAAAGAATGTATTGATAACGTATGTTTGTCCAATTTTAGCATTCTGAAGATCTAACGTTCTCACATAATAAAAAGCGGAGAGCATATCTTGAGTACTAGGTTTAAGCTCATAACTAGTTGTATCCTTTTGAGTAACTACAGCCTTGTTATTGAATTGATCGAAAGTAATTCCTCTATCTAATTTATAACCACCTTCTCTAACATGTCTAACAAACTTCCAAGGTAAAACAGCTTCCTCATCGATGTATGTCTCGTAACGATCCTCAACTTTAAAAAACCAATTGAATGTTCCAAGAGACTTTGCTTTACCAACAACATGCATTGTTGACCTACCATTAATCATTACCGGTTGAGGTTGAATTTCTAATGTAGCTTTGGCTGCGTTAAACATTCCATAGCTCGCATCGTATTCTAAGACTTCTCCTTTACGAAAACTACTGTAATCAATACTTCTTAAACCAGCAAGATCAACAGCTTTTTGTTCTTCTGAAAAATCAGAAGAAAATGCAAAAATACCGAGTGATCCAAGAACTATAAAAACGATTGAGAGAGATTTCATAAGGTATGATTTGAACGGAAAAATACAATAATTATTCCACTGTGTTATGAATCTCTTTTCAATTGTTATTTAGTATGCTCTAACGTCTTTACCTTCTACGTAATTAATGTAGGCTTGATTTACAACTCTATTACCACCTGGAGTTGGATAATCACCTGTGAAGTACCAGTCACCAAGATGATCAGGACATGCACGATGTAAATTATCTACAGAGTTGTAAATAATTTCTACCTCAGCATTTAAATCCGCAGGTCTTAATAACTCAGAAATCTTAGCAGAAATTTGTTCGTCGGTAAACGGCTCATAAATCTTCTGAACGTGATTCACAATCTCTTCTTTAGGAAGTGCTGCTTGTTTTAAACAAAGGTCGTAAACTTCATTTATGATATGACTTTTACTTCCTTCTTTCAATAAAGCGATAGCTGCAACAAAGGCGATAAAATCACCAAGCTTAGCCATATCAATACCGTAACAATCAGGATATCTTATTTGAGGAGCAGAAGAAACGATTACAATTTTCTTAGGTTCTAATCTATCCATTATTCTCAGGATACTCTTTTTCAAAGTTGTCCCTCTTACAATAGAATCATCAATTAAAACTAAGTTATCAGTTCCTCTGTTGATTACTCCATAAACAGAATCGTATACGTGAGCAACTAAGTCATCTCTTCCAGAATCTTGGGAGATAAATGTTCTTAGTTTAACATCTTTGATAGGAATCATTTCGGCTCTACAGTTGATCTTGAAAATATCAGATAACTGTTCAGGCGTAATGTCATTACCAAGTGCTAGTATTTTTGTTTGTTGTTGTTTTGTTAATTCCTGATTTAAACCTGCGACCATACCATAGTAGGAAGACTCAGCTGTGTTAGGAATGTACGAAAAGACAGAGTTTTCAAAGTCGTGCCCAACAGCGTCTAAAACCTGAGGAACTAAATATTTCCCTAATTTTTTACGCTCTTTATAAATATCAGCATCACTTCCTCTTGAGAAATAGATACGCTCAAAAGAACATTCTTTTCTTTCAAGTGGTTTGTTTATTTCATCAAAAGAAATATCACCGTTTTTCTTAATTACTAATGCTGTACCTGGATCTAATGTTTTTACATCTTCAAGTTTAACATTCATCGCAGTTTGAATTGCTGGACGTTCACTTGCTACAACAACGATTTCATCATCGATGTAATAATGACAAGGACGAATTCCAGCTGGATCTCTCAATACAAAAGCATCTCCATGACCAACTAAACCACACATTACATATCCTCCATCAAACTCTTTAGAAGCTTTTTTCAGAATGCTAGGAATATTCATTTCCTCAGCAATTAATCCAGAAATTTCTTTATTTGATAAATTGTCTTTTTTATATTTTGCGAAAAGCTCTTCGTTTTCTTCATCGATAAAGTGACCGATTTTTTCAAGAACAGTAACTGTATCAGATTTTTCTTTTGGATGCTGTCCTAGGTTTACCAGTAAGCTGAAAAGTTCATCAACATTCGTAAGGTTAAAGTTACCTGCTAAAACTAGGTTTCTAGTTTTCCAGTTATTCTGACGAAGGAATGGATGACAATATTCGATGTTGTTTCCACCAAATGTTCCGTAACGAAGGTGACCTAAAAGTAGTTCTCCAACAAAACTTACGTTTTCTTTTAACCAAACTGGATCTTTTAATTTTTCCGGTTGATTTTTAGAAAGTTCCCAAAATTTAGAGTTGATTTTATCAAAAATTTCTTTGATTGGCTTATCGTTATTACTTCTATATCTAGAAATATATCTTTTACCAGGTTCAACATCTAATTTAATAGCAGCAACACCAGCACCATCTTGTCCACGGTTATGTTGTTTTTCCATTAACAAGTACAGTTTATTCAAACCATACAATGCTGTTCCGTATTTCTTTTGATAATATTCGAGAGGTTTTCTCAAACGGATCATTACGATACCACACTCATGCTTAATTGGATCACTCATAATATACGAATTAATGATGCATTTATACTCTGCGAAAATAAGCCTTTTATCTGTGTAAAAGGGTAAATAAAAAAACTACTTTTTATCAAACTAAAACTTTTCTATTTCAAACCCTGCGTTTTTTATAGCATCAATCACAAGAGCTTCATTGTCATCGTTTAATGTAACACTTAAGTGCTTGTCATTATGACTAGTATCAACCTCCCAGGAGGTGATATTTGGTAATTCATTTAAAAATGGAGTCACAGATTTAACACAACTTCCACAATTAATATTGGTTTTGAATTTTATGTTTTTCATATTCTCTTTTTTAAGGCTAATTATAAAGGAATATAATTGTCTTCAATTCTCATTAATATTAACATCATTATTCTTTATTGAACTATCGATAAATTTAATCTGTTCATCGCGTTAATTATGTTGGTCGAATTCCTAAACGATTTAATCTAAAATAAAAGTTGTTTAGTCTTGTAATTGATTCGGTTTATTGTTTAAATTTGCATTATTATCGGGAACTTGATTTATTGTTTTGTCAGCTAAAGCACTATTAATCAATGGGATATTCATCGTGAAAATTGTCGTAACAAAAGATTACATCTTGCGTACAACGACCAAGGATTACGGGTAGATGAAAACCCAAAAAGGGTATTATAATGATTCATAAAATACTGCTAGCAATTGGGGTTGTTGTAGCAACATTTTCTTTAGAAGCGCAGGAAACCTGCGCCTCAAATTCTCGATTATATTGGGAATGGCCGTCTCATAACAATTGGTATGTTGGGAGTGGTGATTTCATTAATTTCAATAACGGTTCATTCGGTATTACATCAACAGGAAGTTCATATCCTTCATATGAAGGAACAACTACTATTAGTAATGATGCAGGGATTTTAAGTTTCTTTGGGAATGGTCCGAATGTTTGGAATGCAGCTGGTACTAAAACATGTAATGGCTGTATACCTGTAGGAGACGGGGGTACTGGAGATAAGAATAGCGCAACACAAGGAGTTATAACAGTTAGACATCCGTTAGACCCCAATAATTTTTACATATTTAGTACTGATGATGCTGTAACTAGTGGTACGACAGGTTTTGGTTATACAACTTTTGATGCGGCAGGAAATGTTACGGCCGGAGCATTTAGTTTAGGAAGCTGGAGGACCGCTGAAGGAGTGTCTGCAACTTTACATGATAATGGTGTAGATGTCTGGGTATCGGTTGTTAGGTCAAGTAATTCTGGAAAAATATATTCATTTTTAATAACATGTGACGGGGTTAGTACTTCCCCTGTTATTTCAACCACATCTCAAACTATCACTGGAGATTCGGAGCGTGGAGCGATAGAGTTTTCGCCTGATGGAAGTAAAGCTGTTGTTACTTCACAAACGAATTTAGATCAAGATCATTCAATTTATGTTTATGATTTTGATAATTCTACGGGAACATTTAGTAATGGAATTGGGATATCAGCAGTGTGGGGAGCATATTGGTGGTTAGCAGGAGCAGTTACTAATGTTTATGATGTTGAATTTTCTCCAGATGGGAATAGAATTTACGTTTCAGGTGGTGGGGCAGGAAGTGTTACATCATTTGATATTTCTTCTGGAAATGCAACAACAATATTTAATTCGAAATCAACAGTTGGTTCAGGAGGTAGTTTTGGAGCATTGGAGATAGGAGGTGATGGGAACATATATCATGCTGGTTATCAGTTTAATATAATCTCAGGTAATTTAAATTCAGGAGCGGTTTCTTATTCAAGTGTTTCAGGAGTCTCTGTTGATTTAGGATTGCCAAACATGTACCTCCCACCTTTAGAAGAACCAGATATTCAAGAAGCAGGTCCATATTGTGATACAGTTTCCTCTGTAGATTTAAGTACAACTTGGATATGTTCGGGAGTGGATGCAGAAGATGCAACCAATAATCCAACAGCTTATTCAGGGACAGGAATTACTAATCAAGCAATAGGAACATTTAGTCCATCAACAGCTGGTGTAGGAACTCACGAAATAATTTTCACATATTGTAGTGTTAATGATACGATTTGGATTGTTGTAAATCCATGTGCAACTTGTACTTCTGAATTAGATGATATCGTTCCAGAAATTTGTGTTGGTGAAACTTATACATTAGATGGTTTAGTTACTGATCAAAGTACAACTGCAGGTGTTTGGACAATAGATTCATTCCCAACAGGAACATCACCTATTATAACAACTGTATCTGATACTGTTTTCGATGCTTCAAATTTAAGCGTTACTTCAGGAACTTATAAGTTATTATTTACTGTTACCGATGGAGCTGAAACTTGTTATGACTCAGTATATATTGTTGTAAATCCATTACCAACGCCCGACTTAGGGAATGATAGTTCTATTTGTATAGATGCTGCAGCAGTTGTTTTTGATGCCGGAACTTATGCATCATATTTATGGCAACCAAATTCGGAGGTGATTCAAACTATATCTACTTCAGTAGCTGGAGAATATATTGTAGCAGTAACCGATGGAAATGGTTGTACAGCTAATGATTCAGTAGTATTAACGATCAATCCATTACCAACACCCGCCTTAGGAAATGACAGTTCAGTCTGTATAGATGCAGCAGCAGTTGTTTTTGATGCCGGAACTTATACTTCATATTTATGGCAGCCAAACGGCGAAACAATTCAAACGATCTCAACTTCAATAGCCGGAGAGTATATAGTAACAGTAACTGATGCGAACGGATGTACCGCTAACGATTCAGTAGTATTAACGATCAATCCATTACCAACACCAGATTTAGGGAATGATAGTTCTATTTGTATAGATGCCGCAGCTGTAGTATTTGATGCTGGAACATATACTTCATACTTATGGCAACCAAACGGAGAAACAATTCAAACTATATCTACAAGTACAGCCGGAGAATATATAGTAACGGTAACTGATGCGAATGGATGTACCGCAAATGATTCAGTAGTATTAACAGTGAATCCATTGCCAACACCAGATTTGGGTAATGACAGTTCTGTATGTATAGATGCCGCAGCTGTAGTATTTGATGCCGGAACATATACTTCATACTTATGGCAACCAAACGGAGAAACAATTCAAACAATTTCTACATCAACAGCTGGAGAATATATAGTAACAGTAACTGATGCAAATGGTTGTGAAGCCAATGATTCAGTAATATTAACGATCAATCCATTACCAACACCAGATCTAGGAAATGATTCTTCAATATGTATAGATGCTGCAGCCGTAGTATTTGATGCCGGAACTTATACTTCATATTTATGGCAACCAAACGGCGAAACAATCCAAACAATTTCTACATCAACAGCCGGAGAATATATAGTAACAGTAACTGATGGAAATGGTTGTGAAGCCAACGATTCAGTAGTCTTAACAGTAAATCCATTGCCAACACCAGATCTAGGAAATGATTCTTCAATCTGTATAGATGCAGCAGCCGTAGTATTTGATGCCGGAACTTATACTTCATATTTATGGCAACCAAACG
>CAWVWF010000041.1:0-20155 GCA_963933885.1 uncultured Flavobacteriales bacterium
GATTGGAATGTATTATTTCATGATTCATGACTGGCCTATGAATATTGGAGGTAAGCCAAACTTTTTCATGTATCAGAATATTCCTGCATTTGTTCCTATAACATTTGAAATTACAATATTGTGTACAGCACATGGTATGTCTTTAACTTACTTCTTAAGAAATAAGACTTTACCTGGAATGAAAGCTAAAAATCCTGATCCAAGAACAACAGATGATAAATTCGTAATGGAGATTCATTTAGATGAAGCTGGAATGGATGAAGCTGCTTTAATTAGCGAGTTGAAGTCTACAGGAGCAATTGAAATTAATAAGGCATAAAATAAACAAGATGAATATTTCTTATCATAAAATAGCCAAACTTACTTTGAAAAACATATTAGCAGGTGCTTTTATCGTTTTAGGTATGGCTTCTTGTACTGAGGATCCAAATAGTCCTGGTATTGAGTTCATGCCTGACATGTATAGATCTATAGGTTATGAAGCTTATTTAAAAAAGTTTGATATTGATTCTACTGATTTTTTTGAACGTAACTTAGAAAAGTTGGGTTATGAAAAGGCTGATGATTCTTTGAAGCTGAAGTTAATTGAAGAGGTAGCTGCTTTATATGAAGTTTTTAAAGATGGTACTATTACAAGAAAACCTGTTTCAGGGACTGTTGCTAATGGTAAGAAACCATTCTTAATTGCTAAGAATAATAGAGATGAAGCTAAGAGTATTAAGATGCCAATTCCTTATTCTGAAGAATCTTTAAAAGAAGGTAAAGCATATTATGAAATTTTTTGTGATCACTGTCATGGTGTTAAAGGAGATGGAAATGGACCCATGGTGAGTAAAGGTGTTTACCCTGTTACTCCACCATCATATGCGGGAGCTGCTAAAGATCTTACTGTAGGTGAAATTTATCATACAATCTTTTACGGAAAAGGGGCCATGGGATCTCATGCTTCTCAAATTGTGGAGAAAAAGAGATGGAAGATCGTTCAGTATGTTCAAACTATGCAAGGTAATAAATTAGAGGAGTTACAAAATGGTAAGCCTGTAGTTGTTACTGAAGTTGCTGATAGTACTGTTGTTAAATAGATTTAATTAAAAGATAAAACACTGTAAAATGGATTACGTTTTTTCAGATAAAACAAAAAAAATAACATTAGGAGTGGCCATTGTTGGTTTACTATTGTTCCTTCTAGGAATTGTATTTGATTCCTCAGAGAATTATACAAGCTTATTTACCGAAAAAGTAGTAGATGGTGAAGTTGTTAGAGAATATTATGGTGTTGCTCAACGTATTTGGGTTAGTATCTTAACAAATGGAATTTTCTTCTTTTTTATATCATTGGCAATGTTGTTCTTTGTGGCATTACAGTATGCAGCGGAAGTTGCTTGGTCAGTAGTGTTTAAGAGAGTTTATGAAGCAATGATGTCTGTTCTTCCTTGGACAGCAGGAATTATTGTAATTGTATTAATTGCAGGTCAATATGGTCATATGCACCATATTTATCATTGGATGACTTATGACACTGGTTTAACTATTGATCATGTTGATTTTGATAAACTACTTGATCATAAATCATTGTTCTTTGAGCCTTACTTTTTCTGGCCAGTTTTATTATCTTTCTTAGGAGCATTTGTTTATTTTGTTTCTTATTACAGAAAGAAGTCTTTAGAAGAAGATCAAGAAGGTGGAACTCGAATTCACTTTAAGAACTTTGCGAAATCTGCAGCTTTCTTAGTTATTTTTGGTTACGGTTCTTCTATTATCGCTTGGCAAATTATTATGTCTGTTGATGCACACTGGTTTTCTACATTATTTGGGTGGTATGTATTCGCTGGTATGTGGTTGGTAGGAATGATTTACGCAACTATTCTAATTATATATCTAAAAGGAAAAGGTTTATTACAAATCGCTAAGAAAGGTCATTTACATGATATGGGTAAATGGATGTTCGCTTTAAGTTTCCTTTGGACTTATTTATTCTTCTCTCAGTTTATGTTAATTTGGTATGCTGATATTCCAGAAGAAATTACATATTTCAAGGTTAGAATTGATGATTATGCATGGATATGGTGGGGAATGTTCTTTTTAAATTTCTTAGTACCTATGGTTGCATTAATGGATTCTGAAGCAAAGAAGAGTAAAGTAGCATTAGTTGTTGTTGGTTGTATAGCATTCATTTTTCACTGGATAGATGTTTTCATGATGATTAGTCCTGGTGCTATGAAATCAGAAGCTCATTTAGGTTTAGTTGAATTAGGTTCTTTCCTTTTATTCTTAGGTGTATTTACTTTTATGGTATTAAAGTCGTTAGCTTCAAGACCTTTAGTTGTAAAGAATCATCCTTATTTAGAGGAAAGTAAGCATATCCACCATTAAGAATTATTGGTTAGTTAATTTAGAATAGAATTATAAAGATTAAAAAATGGAATTACTACTTATACTTTTAGCGATTGTTGTAGCAGGTGTTGCTATTGCAAAAGTGATGAAGGCTAAAGAATTGGTTGATGGATTGAAAGATCCTGAATCAGAACCAATTTCTTCATCTGAAATAAGAACTAATGCATTAGGTTGGTTAGTTTTTGGAATTGTTCTTTTTGCAATGGCAGTTGTTCAAATGATTGCTTTTGACAAATATATGTTGCCTTCTGCTGCTTCTGCACATGGAGCTGATGTTGATGAACTGATGAGAATTACAATGATTCTTATTATGTCTGTTTTCTTTGTAACACAAGGTTTGTTATTCTGGTTTGGTTTTAAATATTATTTTAAACCTGGTAAGAAGGCATTTTGGTTCCCTCATGATAATAAATTAGAAATGGCTTGGACTGTTGTTCCTGCTGTTGTACTTATTATGTTAGTTACATATGGTATGTCTACTTGGGATGAAATTATGAATCCTGAAGATAAGGTTGATTTAAAAGTTGAAATTGTTTCAGAACAATTTGGTTGGACAACTAGATATGCAGGTGCTGATAGTACTTTAGGTGAAGCTTCTTTTGCTTTATATGGAAAGAACGCTGTTGGTATTGCTACAAAGAATGCAATTATTGAAAGACTTGCAGAATGTAAGAACATTAATACTACTGTAATTACAATTTCTAATAAGGCTGTAACTAACAATATGATTACGCTTACTGGATTTAATCATTATGATGATGAAATCAGTGGTAAGATAACTCCTATGACTGTTACCTTAACAAAATCTGCTTTTGATAACGCTGTTATTATTTCTAAAGGAAGAGGTTTTGATGGTACTTCAAAATTGATTGTTAAAGGTTTTGTTACTGATTCTTTAAATCTTGAAGCTGAAATTGCTTTAGGTTGGAATAAAGATGCTAAGCTTGATAAAGTTGAATCTAGTATTAAGAACTTTAGAGCAAACGTTCTGAGACTTAGAAGAATGTTAAAGGATTATGCTAATGATCCTACTAAATATGATTTCGGTAAAGATGATATCGTTGTAAATGATAATCATATTAAACTTCCTAAAGGAAATACAATTGAATTTCAATTTAGATCTAAGGATGTAATACACTCTGCTTATTTCCCTCATTTTAGAGCTCAAATGAATACGGTTCCTGGAATGAAAACTAAATTTACTTTTAAACCAACTGAAACAAGTGAAGAGTTTCAAGCAAAAGCTATTGCTGAAGGAAAGGTTTATTTGGAAGTTATAAGAGATGAAAATACTGGTGAAGTTTTATCTTCTATTGAAAAGTTAGGTACTACTGGTTACATTTTACTTTGTAACAAGGTATGTGGTACTTCTCACTTCAACATGAAAGTATTTATTGATGTAGTTGAACAAGATGAATTTGATTCTTGGTTAGCTGGTCAAAAGACATTCGAATAAGCGTATTAAATTAATAATTGAAATAATAACTTTACAATTCATATAGTCATGGGTGGACATCATCACGAGACATTTATAAGCAAGTACATTTTCAGTATGGATCACAAAATGATCGGGAAGCAATTCTTGATTACTGCGATTTTCATGGCTGTTTTAGGTATGGCAATGTCAATATTATTTAGAATTCAATTGGCTTGGCCAGGTGAAGGTTTTGCGTTTCTTAACTTTTTCTTAGGAGACAAATGGGCACCAGAGGGTGTGTTAGATCCAAATATGTATTTGGCTTTAGTTACCATTCACGGTACTATTATCGTATTCTTTGTATTGACTGGAGGTTTATCAGGTACGTTTTCGAACCTTTTAATTCCTTATCAGATTGGTGCAAGAGATATGGCTTCTGGATTTATGAACATGGTTTCATTCTGGTTGTTCTTTGTATCTGCTGTAATTATGGTTTATTCTGTATTTATTGAATCTGGTGCAGCATCAGGAGGTTGGACAGTATATCCACCACTAAGTGCATTACCGCAAGCAATGGACGGATCTGGTTTAGGTATGACTTTATGGCTAGTGTCTATGTCTATCTTTATTGCATCTTCTCTAATTGGATCATTAAACTACATTGTTACAGTAATTAATTTAAGAACTAAGGGTATGACGATGGTAAGATTACCATTAACTATTTGGTGTTTCCTTATTACTGCAGTATTGGGAGTTTTATCTTTTCCTGTTTTATTATCAGCAGCATTATTATTGATGTTTGATAGAATGTTGGGTACTTCTTTCTACTTGGATTCAATCTTTATTGGTGGTGAGCCATTAGAAGCAACTGGAGGATCTCCAATTTTATATGAGCACTTATTCTGGTTCTTAGGTCACCCTGAGGTTTACATTATCTTATTACCTGCATTAGGTTTGATTTCTGAAATTATTTCAACTAACTCTAGAAAACCAATCTTTGGTTATAGAGCTATGATTCTTTCAGTATTAGCTATTGCTTTCCTTTCGTTTATTGTATGGGGTCACCATATGTTTATGACAGGTATGAGCCCGTTCTTAGGAACTGTATTTACATTTACTACACTATTAATTGCGATACCATCAGCTGTTAAAGTATTCAACTACTTAGCGACTATTTGGAAAGGTAACTTGAGATTAACACCAGGAATGTTGTTTGCTCTTGGTATGGTTTCATTATTTATCTCTGGAGGTTTAACAGGACTAGTTCTTGGAGATTCTGCATTGGATATTAATGTACATGATACTTACTTCGTTGTTGCTCACTTCCACATTGTAATGGGAGCAGGTGCAATCTTCGGAATGTTTGCTGGAGTTTACCATTGGTTCCCTAGAATGTACGGTAAAATGATGATTTCGAAATTAGGATATCTTCATTTCTGGATTACATTCATTGGAGTATATGGAGTTTTCTTCCCAATGCACTTTGTTGGATTAGCAGGAGTTCCAAGACGATATTATTCTAATCTTGATTTTGAAATGTTTAATGATGTTCAATTCATAAATGTTATTATAACTGGATTTGCTATTCTTTCAGCATTAGGTCAATTTGTATTTATTTTCAACTTCTTTTACTCAGTATTTAAAGGAAAGAAAAGTGTACAAAATCCTTGGAAGTCTAACACTCTTGAGTGGACAGCTCCAGTTGAAAGAATACATGGTAACTGGCCTGGTGAATTACCTACAGTATACAGATGGCCTTATGATTATAGTAAGCCTGGTTATGAAGAAGATTATGTTTTACAAACTGTTCCTCTTAAAGATGGGGAACACGACGGACATTAAAAATATAAAGCACTCTTTTTAGAGTGCTTTTTTTTTGCGTTTTAAAGTCGTAACTTGTAATTCATTATAATGAGATTCAAAAGTTTAAATATCTACCTTAGAAGGATTGTTACTGTCCTTATTTGCCTTTTCATTACATCCTTTTCTTGTTTAGCGGGGGATTACTTTAAAAAGGATAAATTAGTATTCGATTTCTATTCGCCAAATTGGGTTAATACCCCTAATGAAATTCTTTCTGATTATAAAAAGTCATTTGGTTTTTCTTTTAGTTGGGGAGAAGATGTTCAGATCAAAAAGTCTTTGTTCTCGATTTATTATGGAATTGGATATGATTATAATTCTGTAACAAGTAATGCTAAACTGTTAAAACCATCATTACCTTTTGGTCATCCAGATAATTTTAAATGGTCAAGTCTTTCAGAATCTTATGATGTTAATAAACTTAAGTTACATTATTTAGATGTCCCTTTTCAATTCCGTTTTAAAACTGAGACTAACCTTCCTTTTAGAGTTTATCTTGGAACTAAAGTTGGATATTTATTTAGTTCTAATTATTCAAAAGAAACTGAAAGTAATGAATCTGAATCTAGAAAGAATCTTTCTGAAATCAATCGGTTAAGGTATGGTATAACGTTTCGAATGGGGTATGGAATGTTTAATATCTTTTCTTATTATGGTTTGAATAATCTAATATCTACAAATCAGGATAAACGTATTAATCAATTTTCTCTTGGTCTATCATTACTTTTAAATTAGAGTAGGAATATCAACGGTAATATTTCGCAAGTAAAACCAAGTAAGAAACCTGCTATTACTTGTTGTATATTATGGGCTTTTAAGAATAGTCGTCCAAATGCTATTAAGCCGGCTGCTATAATTGTTAAAATTAATGGATATAAGAGAACATTTTCTCCAAGTTTAGAAAGTAGTACCATTACACCAACAATACCTCCTATACCTATCATATGTACGCTTATTTTCCATGACCCGGTAATCCATAACCCTATTATGATTGCCAATGTAGCTCCTATCATGAAACTGTAAATCTTAGGATCTAAATTAAGTTGAAGTACTTCTATGTATAAATATATAATTCCTAAATATGATCCACCTGTTAAAAGAAAAGGAATCATTCTTTCTTCTCTTTTTGGCATATGTAGATTCGATATGTAGTTCAGTTTTTTTAGAACAATTGCAATTATTACAGGGAAAATTCCAGTACCTATAAAAATACCTGTAATTGCTATATATGCGGTCTTAAGATCTTCGTTAGATGCGTATGGATTGAAACCTTGAATTTCTCCAACAAAAAAGGCTAGTAGTAGCCCATTTGTTGGCATGAATAAGGGGTGTAATAAATATGATGTAGCTAATGCTAATTTCTTGTTAAAGCTTTCCATTTGTTCAAAGCTAATAAATAATTTGTGAGCTCTATTAGATCTGTTTTCTTAATCTTCCAACTGGTATACTTAATTGTTCTCTATATTTAGCAACCGTCCTTCTTGCTATTGAATATCCTTTTTCTTTTAATACTGCTGCAAGTTTTTCATCTGTAAATGGTTTCTTCTTATTTTCAGCTTCAATGCTATCTTTTAGAATTTTTTTAATCTCTCTAGTACTTATAACTTCTCCTTGTTCATTTTGCATGCTTTCAGAGAAGAAAGTTTTTAAAAGAAATGTTCCATATGGTGTTTGAACGTATTTACTATTTGCAACTCTTGATACAGTAGAAATATCCATGTTAATTTTTTCTGCTATATTTTTTAGAATCATAGGACGAAGTTTAGTTTCATCACCAGTCATAAAGTAGTCTTCTTGAAAATCTACAATTGTTTGCATCGTAATCAATAAAGTATTTTGACGTTGACGAATTGCATCGATGAACCATTTTGCGGCATCTAGTTTTTGTCTTACAAACATTACCGCATCCTTTTGTGATTTTGAAGCTTTTTTCTGATTTGCTTTATAACCTTTAAGTAAATCTGAATAGTCTCTACTTACTTTCAAATCTGGAGCGTTCCTTCCATTTAGGCTAAGAATCAAATCACCATCTTGGATAGTTAATTGAAAATCTGGAACAATTGTTTGAGCGATTCTATGAGTTTCGTTCATTGATCCACCCGGTTTTGGGTTTAATTTTAGAATTTCGTCTAACGCAAGTCTTAATTCCTCTTCAGTAACTTCAAACTTTTTTAAAATTTTCTTGTAATGTTTTTTTGTGAATTCATCAAAAGCTTTGTTAATAATTAATTCCGCTAAATATATGTTTAGATCTGAACGGTCTTTTCTTGCTATTTGCAGACTTAAACATTCTTGTAAATTTCTTGCACCTACACCAGCTGGGTCCATTCCTTGAATTAGTTTTAGTAAACCTTCTAATTCTTCTTCACTAGTAGATATACTTTGATAAAAAGCTAAATCATCTACTATTGATTCCAGTTCTCTTCTTAAATATCCAGCTTCATCAAAGTTTCCTATTAAGTATTGAGCAACTGTTTTTTTATCTTCTGATAATTTTAGTAAGCCTAGTTGTGAAATTAATATTTCATGGAAAGACTTTCCCATTGAGATAGGAATAGATTTGTCTTCTTCATCCATTCCTGTATTTCTAATTGATGTCTTGTAAGCAGGAACTTCATCATCTGAAATGTATTCAGCGAGATCAAAATCTTCTCTAGAATTCTCTTCATTTACTTCTTCTTCGAAGTCTTCTAATTCTTCTTGCTCTGTTTCTAAACCTTCTTCTAGGGCTGGATTGTTTTCCAATTCTTCTTTTATTCTCTGTTCAAGAGCAACTGTAGGTACTTGTAAAAGTTTCATCAACTGAATTTGTTGAGGAGATAATTTTTGTAATAACTTGTGTTGTAAAGATTGATTTAACATAGCGTTGGTTTTAGTTTAACAGACAAGTACCATCTTTAATTTACGGAATAAGTCTAACTTTTGCAAACAATGTATATGCCAAGAATGTAATAATCAGACAATCAGTTGATTGTTGTTGGGTTAGTACTATACTGAAAAACTTAACGTTGTTCAGTATTAAAAATCAATCTTTAATAAGATATCTGTTTTTTGAAATTATTAAAGCATTTATAAATTACTTTGGTATCAAATGAAAAAATTAGTTAAACGTATTACTCTATTTTTCTTATTGTCCGTTATTATTATAACTGGGGTTTTATGGACAATTGCTTACAAGTACGAAGATGACTTGAAATCATTTGTTATTTCAGAGTTACAAGTACACCTAACAAGGGAAATTGAACTAGGAGTTAAACGAATGGATTATAGTATCCTTTCTCATTTCCCCCATATTTCTGTTGATATCCCTGATCTACGTATTCACAGTTTTAAGAAAGGTGATCAAAATCTTATTAAACTTAAGGAGATCAGTCTTGTTTTTGATGTTTTTTCAATATTAAAAGGGGACCTAGTTCTAAATGAAATCTTTTTAAAGGATGGTGAAATAAATGTTATTTATAACGGAGATGGATTACCGAATTATAAAATTTGGAAGGAAACCAATGAAAAAGGTAGTGATAAATCTAAGATAAGTATTGAAAATATTGAATTGATTAACATTAATATATCCTATCAACACGTAGCTAGAATTCAAGATTATAAATTCCATTTTGATAAATTAAATATAATTCCAAAACACATTACTGATTCAGTTGTTTTGAACTCTATTATTCAAGGAGATATTTTACAAATCAAACAAAACACTTTTTTATTAAAGGATGATATTCCTATTAGAGGAAGTATTGGTTTGAATATCGTAAATGATGATATTAAGTTTGATTTTAAAGGTGACCTTTTTAGTAATGATGCATTTTCAAATGGTGTAATTAATCAAACAGATAAGAAGTCTTTATGGGATATTAATTTTGGAATTAAGAATTTAGGAATATCCAAAACTGTTTCAATTCTACCTAACACAATTAGAATAGATGAATTAAATGGTCTTTCAGGAAATATTGATTTAAAAGGATCGATTAAAGGTACACGAAGTCGTCTTGAAGAACCTTCTTTACAAATTGATTTTAAACTTAATACAGGTAGTATGAAATCTGATAATTATATGATTAATAATTTAACTGGATCAGGTTTATATTTTCAACCGAAACTTTCCAATATGAGAAAGGCACATGTTAAAATAAATGATTTTTCTTTTGGTTTTGGAGCGTCTAAGTTTTCTGGGGATGCCTTTGTTAAGAATTTTGATAACCCATGGTTAAGTACTAATATACAAGCGGATTTTAATTTAAATGATATTCATGAAGCTTTTTTAAAAGAGCAATTTCAAACCTTGAAAGGTCATGTTAAACTCGAAGTTGAACTTGAAGGGAATATAAAAAAAATCTTAAAGAAGAACTCTTCAAAAATTAAACATTTCAAATCCAAAGGAAATATTGAATTTCAAAATATAGAAATGTTGGGAACTAAGTTTACTCAACCATTTTTCTTTAAGAAGGGTGAGTTAACTTTTAATAATAAACACTTAAATATTAAAGCTTTTAGTGGAAAAGTTAACAATAGCGAATTTGAAATGACTGGAAGAGTATCTAATTTTATTGAAACTATTTTTTCTAATCACCCTATTACTTTTAAGTCTAATCTGAAAATTGATAAACTAAAAGTTGAGGAGTTTATTAGTGCAAAAGGTACTTCTAATACAGATTCTAATTATTTCTTTAATTTGCCGAAAGGTATAGTACTTGACGTTAATCTTGACTTAGGTGATTTTTCATTTAGAAAGTTTCACGCTCATAATTTAAAAGGTGCAGTATTACTGAAAAATCAGAGATTAACTTTTGATGATCTTAAATTTCAAACATGTGGTGGTGTTGCTAATGTTTCCGGAAAGATTGATGCTAAACATAGTAAGAAGGTAGTATTTGAATGTGTAACTCGATTAAATCGCATAGACGCAAGAGAAGCCTTCGTGAAATTGGAGAACTTTGGTCAGGATGTTCTATTGGCAAAGCATGTAAAAGGAAGTGTTTCGGCAGATATTTATTTGTTAGCTGAGACTGATAAGCAGTTAAATATATTAGAGGATAAGATTTACACTAAAACTAAGCTTCGAATTAATGATGGAGAGTTAAATGATTTTGGACCTCTGGTTGACTTGCAGCAATTCATGAGTGATGAGTTTAAAATGAAGTTTGATTTAAAGCATCTTAAATTTGAGACACTAGAGAATGATATTGAAATCATAAAGAAAATAATTTTCATCCCTGAAATGGCAATTAGAACTAATGATGTTAATTTGGATATTTCAGGAAAACATACATTTGAACAGGAGATTGATTACTTGTTTAAAGTAAAACATTCGGAAATTTTCAAAGCGTCTAAGAAGAATGAAATTGAAGCAAAATATGGAGTTATCGAGAATAAAGATAAAACTGCAACTTTACCTTTGAAAATGACTGGTACTGTTGATAATCCAAAGTTTAGTTATGACTTAAAAAAGAAAAGAGACATCATTAAGACGAATATTAAAGATGAAATTAAATCTCTTGGGAAAATTTTAAAAGATGAGTTTTTAGGTGATAAGTCTAAACGCGAAAAGAGAAAAAAGGAAAAAGAAGATTTAAATATTCCTAGGGAAAAAATTGAGTTAAAAGTAGGAGATATTGATGCTGAAGAAGAGGACGAAGAATACGAAGAAGAATTTTAGATGAATATATATTCAAAAAAACAGGTTTGGAAAGCATTTTTGCTATTTGGAGGTTTAGTTATCGCCTTAGCTTCGTTATTCTATACAAATTCAATCGTAAATAAATTAGCCTTCGAAGAAGGGAAAAAAGTTGAATTAGTTGCTGAGGCTACCCAACTTTTAGCTAACATTGAAAACAATCAACAAGATATTAGTTTTCTTTTTAGAGTAATTAAAGACAATGAAACTGTTCCAGTTATTTGTGTTGATGAAGAAGATGTAGTAATGTCATGGAGGAATTTGGATTCTGCTTCCGTAATTGATGATTCTGAATATCTAAATGAAAAACTCATGGAAATGAAGGCGATTAATCCGCCTATAATTATTCCTATTGCTGATGGAAAAAAGCAGTATATATACTTTGAAAATTCTGTTTTGATTGATTTGTTATTGTACTATCCATATATGCAATTGTCCATTATTGGTTTGTTTATAATCATCAGTTATTTTGCATTTTCTTCCTCAAGAAATGCTGAACAAAATCAAGTTTGGGTTGGGATGTCTAAGGAAACAGCTCATCAATTAGGAACACCTTTGTCATCTTTAATTGGATGGGTTGAGTATTTAAGATCAATAGATGGAATTGATGAAAGTATTATTAATGAATTAGGGAAGGATGTTAATCGATTAGAAACGATTACAGATAGGTTTAGTAAAATAGGATCTAAACCAACTTTCGAAAAGGTTGACATAACTCTAACTGTTGATAGTATTATCAATTATTTGAGATCAAGAATTTCAGATAAGGTAATAATTGAAGTTAAGTCTGAAGGGGGTATTGAAGCGGAAGTTTGTGTTCCCCTTTTCGAATGGGTTATTGAAAACATTACTAAAAATGCTGTGGATGCTATGGTTGGAAAAGGAAATCTATTAATTTCAATTTCTAAGAAGGGTACTCAAGTATGTATCGACATTAAAGATTCAGGTAATGGAATTCCTAAGTCACAATTCTCAAAAGTATTTAAGCCTGGCTTTACGACTAAGAAGAGAGGTTGGGGACTAGGACTTTCATTAGTGAAAAGGATTGTTGAAGAATATCACAACGGAAAAATATTTGTAAAGGAATCTGAAATTGGAAAAGGAACTACTTTCAGAATTGAGTTGTAACCAAAGTAAAATAATGCATTATACACGAAATGTATAATTGTTATGAATTTATTAATTGCCTTTCTTTTAGCTTTAAGTACTCAAACAACGCCTTCAGTTTTTGAATTAAAAAAACAAGAAGCTTTAACTTATTGTAAAGCAAATAATCTTAATATTGATTATTGTATTTTGATAGATATGAATATTCATTCTGGGAAAAAACGACTTTATGTTGTTGATTTCAAGAATGATTCAATTGATCATTCTGCTTTAGTCGCTCATGGTTGCGGACCGTTGAATTGGGCTGAAGACGAATCTAAAGAGAATCCAATATTTAGTAACACAAACAATAGCCATTTAGCCTCATTAGGAAAGTATCGAATTGGTAAAAGAGGCAAGAGCAACTGGGGGATATATATTAATTATAAGCTACATGGACTTGATTCAACTAATTCCAATGCTTATAAACGTATAATTGTATTACATGGATGGGGTGCAGTTCAAGACGAAGAACAATATCCTCTTGGTTCTCCTGAGGGGTATGGATGTCCAGCAGTATCTAATAATACCATGCGTTATTTAGATGGGGAATTAAAAAATAAAAAGAAAGACGTATTAATGTGGATCTATAAATAAACCACTAGTAATTTAATTACTAGTGGTTTGTTTTTTATAAATATTCTTGTAAATCAAAACCTAAATCTGATCTGAAATTCTTTTTATCGTAATTGATCAAATCAATGTTCTTATAACTTTGTTTAAGTGCTTCATTTAAATCAGTACCATAGGAAGTAACAGCAATAACTCTTCCCCCGTTAGAGACAACTTTTCCACCTTCTTCTTTTGTTCCAGCATGAAAAATAATGGAACCAGAAGTTTGATCTAAACCAGTAATTTCCTTTCCTTTTTCGTAAGCTTCAGGATAACCACCTGAAACCATTATAACTGTGGCTGCAGTTTTTTCTTCAAATTCTACTTCAATTTCACCTAATGTATTTGCTCCAACTGCTTGCATGATTTCAAGAAAATCAGTTTTCAATCTTGGTAGAACAACCTCCGTTTCAGGATCACCCATTCTTACATTGTATTCAACAACTCTAGGAACTCCGTCTTTATTCATCAATCCTATGAATACAAATCCTTTATAAGGAAGGTTTTCTTTTTTGAAACCGTTTATAGTTGGTTTTACAACTTCTTCTTCAACACGCTTCATAAAAGCTGCATCTGCAAATGGTACTGGAGAAATTGCTCCCATTCCACCAGTATTGAGTCCAGTATTACCTTCTCCAATTTGTTTGTAATCTTTAGCTTCAGGTAGAATTACGTAATTTTCACCATCTGTAATTACAAAAACAGACAATTCAATTCCATCCATAAATTCTTCAATAACTACCTTACTAGAAGCATCACCAAATTTAGCGTCAGCTAACATTGCCTTAAGTTCTAATTTAGCTTCTACTAAATCAGTAAGAATTACAACACCTTTCCCTGCTGCTAATCCATCTGCTTTAAGCACATATGGAGCAGTAGAAGTTTCTAAGTATTTATAACCTTCTTCTAAAGTGTCTTTTGTGAAAGATTCATATCCAGCAGTAGGAACATTGTTTCTCTGCATAAATCTTTTTGAATATTCTTTAGAACCTTCAAGTTGGGCAGCTTCAGCTTGTGGACCAATAACGGGAATGTGCTTTACTTCACTATCGTTTAAGAAGAAATCAACAATGCCATTAACTAAAGGATCTTCTGGACCAACAATCACAATTTCAATTTGGTGATCTAGAACAGCTTTTTTTATCGCTTCAAAATCGTTTACACCAATATTTAAGTTTTCTCCAATCTCTTTAGTTCCTGCATTACCGGGAGCAATAAAAAGTTTTGTGAGTTTTGATGATTGAGAAATTTTCCAACCCATAGCGTGTTCTCTTCCTCCTGATCCTAATATTAATACGTTCATCTCAATTTAGTTAAATGATGATTTCACTATTGTTAAATAATTAGTGAGGTACAAATTTAACGATTTACTTTGAACCACAGGAGGAGAATATGAATGAAGTTTTAATCATATTGATAAAAATGAATTTCATACCGCTTTTAAGTAAAATGAATTATTTCAACAAATTATGTGTTGATAATTTGTTAGTCAAATATAATCGTTGTACTTTTGTCGCCCATTTTTACGTAAAGTAAGAGTGATTAAAACTGTATTAAAGTGGATACATTAAGTTACAAAACAATTTCGGAAAACGCAGGAACAGTAAACAAAGAATGGTTACTAGTAGACGCGAAAGGAGAAACATTAGGAAGATTAGCATCAGGTATTGCTAAACTAATTAGAGGAAAGCACAAGACGGGATTTACTCCCCATGTTGATTGTGGTGACAACGTAGTTGTTATCAACGCTGACAAAGTTGCTTTATCTGGAAACAAGTGGAGTGAGAAAAGATACATCCGTTTTACTGGTTATCCAGGAGGACAGAGAGTACTTTCTGCTGCAGAACTTTTGGCAAAGCACCCGACTGCTATCGTTGAGAAAGCGGTTAAGGGAATGTTACCTAAAAATAAATTAGGTAATGCGATCCATAAGAATTTACATGTGTATGCTGGTGCGGAGCACAAGCAAGAAGCTCAAAAACCAAGAGCAATTAACATTAACGAAATTAAATAAGTATAATGGAAGTAATTAACACTATTGGAAGAAGAAAATCTGCTGTAGCTCGAGTATACTTGAGAGACGGTAAAGGGCAAATTACTATTAATGGTAAGGATGCTAAAGAGTACTTCCCTTTAGAGCAGTGGTTATACAAATTAAACCAACCTTTTCAATTAACTGATCAGGAAGGTAAATTTGATGTTACTGTAAATGTATCGGGTGGAGGTTTTACTGGTCAAGTAGAAGCTATTCGTTTAGGGATATCAAGAGCGTTGGTGAAGCTTGATGAAGAAAGCAAACCAGCATTAAAGAAAGAAGGACTAATGACAAGGGATCCTAGAATGGTTGAACGTAAGAAGCCAGGACAGAAGAAAGCTCGTAAGAAGTTCCAATTCTCGAAACGTTAATATTATTTATTACACGAAATTACATTTACGAATATGGCTAGTGCAAATTATAAAGATTTATTAGAAGCTGGGTGTCACTTTGGTCACCTAACTAGAAAGTGGAATCCTAACATGGCACCATATATCTTCATGGAGAAGAATGGTATCCACATTATTGATTTAAATAAAACTGTTGTTAAGTTAAATGAAGCTTCAGCAGCTCTTAAGCAGATCGCAAAATCAGGAAAGAAAATTCTTTTTGTTGCAACTAAAAAGCAAGCAAAAGAATTGGTTACTAATAAAGTAACTGATATTAACATGCCTTATATCACTGAAAGATGGTCTGGTGGAATGTTAACTAACTTTGCTACAGTAAGAAAAGCAGTTAAAAAACTTAATGGTTTAGAAAAAATGGAGAAGGATGGTACTTCTTTAAAGATTTCTAAGCGTGAGCGTTTATTTAACTCTCGTCAAAGAGATAAGTTAATGAAGAACATTGGTTCTATTGCTGACTTAACTAGACTTCCTGCTGCTTTATTCATCGTTGATATTCATAAAGAACACATCGCTGTTAAAGAAGCTCAGAAATTAGGAATTCCTACTTTCGCAATCGTTGATACTAACTCTAATCCAAATGAAGTTGATTTTGCTATTCCAGCAAATGATGATAGTTCAGCATCAGTTGCTACTATTATGGACGTTATTTGCTCTTCAGTTACTGAAGGTTTAGAAGAAAGAAAAGCGACGAAAGAAGCTGCAAAGAAAAACGAAGATAAATCAGAAGCAAAATCTGAAGCATAATTCATAGAAAATACATTTAGATTATGGCAACTGCAGAAGTTAGCGCAAAAGATGTTTTCAAATTAAGAAAACAAACTGGAGCAGGGATGATGGATTGTAAGAAAGCATTGATTGAAGCCGATGGTGATTTCGAAGCTGCAACTGATTATCTTAGAAAAAAAGGACAAAAGTTAGCAAGTAAGAGAGCTGATAGAGACGCTACTGAAGGTTTTGCATTAGCAAAAGTTGTAGGTAAAAAAGCGTATATATTAGTTTTAAACTGTGAAACTGATTTTGTTGCAAAGAATGAAGATTTTGGAAAATTAACTGAATCTTTCTTAGATATTGCAATCAAAAATAATCTTACAGCTTTAGCTGATGTTTTAGCAGCAGATATCAATGGTTTGACAATTGCTGATAAAGTAATTGAGCAAACTGGAGTTATCGGAGAGAAATTAGAGATATCTTATTTCGAAGTTGTTGAAGGAGAAACTGTTTATGGTTACAATCATCCAGGTAATAGAATTGCAACTATCATAGCATTAAACAAAGCAGTAGATGCTGAGTATGCTAAAGATTGTGCAATGCAAGTTGCTGCAATGAATCCAGTAGCTATAGATAAAGATGATGTTGACGAAGCAATAGTTGCTAAGGAAATTGAAATCGCTAAAGAGCTTTTACTTCAAGAAGGGAAGCCTGCTGAAATGGTTGATAAAATCGCAATGGGTAAATTAAACAAGTTCTTTAAAGAGAACACTTTAATTAACCAAGCGTTTATTAAAGACTCTAAGAAAAGTGTTAAGCAATATTTAAGTGAAGCAGATGCGGATCTTACAGTAACTGCTTTCAAGAGATACTCGTTATCTTAATAAAAATTAATTAAAAAAAAAGCTACCAATTTGGTAGCTTTTTTTTTGCTTGTTGATTTCTGTTTTAGTTGAAATAGTACTAAAAAGAAGAAACTTTTGTAAATTAATAGTTCAAATTATTCCTATGAAGTATAAAAGAGTTTTATTGAAATTAAGTGGAGAAGCTTTAATGGGTGAGAATAGTTATGGGATTGATCCTAATAAATTATCTCAATATGCTAAGGAAATTAAAACTGTAGTCGACAAAGGAGTTGAAGTTGCAATTGTTATCGGAGGTGGGAATATCTATAGAGGTATGAAAGCTGAAAGTATGGGGATTGATAGAGTTCAAGGTGATTACATGGGGATGTTAGCTACTGTAATTAACGGTATGGCACTTCAATCAGCACTTGAAATACAAGGAATTAAAACAAGATTACAAACAGCAATCAAAATGGAACAGATTGCTGAACCATATATTAAACGTAAAGCGACACGTCACCTTGAAAAAGGAAGAGTTGTTATTTTTGGAGCTGGAACAGGAAATCCTTATTTCACTACAGATACAGCAGCAACGTTGAGAGCGATTGAAATTGGTGCTGATGTTATTTTGAAAGGGACTAGAGTAGACGGAATTTATACTGCAGACCCTGAAAAGGATCCTAGTGCTAAAAAGTACGATAGAATCAGTTTCAGTGAAGTGTATGAGAAAGGTTTAAATATTATGGATCTTACTGCATTTACACTTTGTAATGAAAATAAATTACCAATTGTTGTTTTTGATATGAACAAAGAGGGTAACTTAGATAATGTTGTATACGGTACTGAAAATGTAGGTACGTTAGTTGATTTTTAAAGAATAAATATAATGACTGAAGAAGTACAATTTGAATTAGATTCTGCAAAGGAAACAATGCTGAAATCTATGGAAAGGTTAGACAGTGAATTATTAAAGATTAGAGCTGGTAAAGCCAATCCTAGTATGTTGTCTAGTGTGAAAGTTGACTATTATGGTTCTCTTACACCTTTAGCTCAAGTAGCAAATGTTAGTACACCTGATGCAAAAACATTAAGTGTTCAACCTTGGGAAAGAACTTTGATTGAAGCAATCTCTAAAGCAATTATAGATTCTAATTTAGGTTTAAATCCTCAGAATAATGGTGAGATCATTATGATTTCGATACCTGCGTTAACGGAAGAAAGAAGACGTGATCTTTGTAAGCAAGCAAAATCTGTTGGAGAAGATGCTAAAGTAGGGATTCGTTCTTCTAGAAAAGCTGCCAATGATGGAGTAAAAGTTTTAAAAGATGATGGGTTATCAGAAGATATAATTAAAGCAGCTGAAACAACTATTCAAGAATTAACAAATTCTTATACTGCTAAAATTGATTCTATTATTTCAGATAAAGAGAAAGATATAATGACAGTATAAATTTATCTGTTATCAAATTTTAAAAAAAAGCCATCTCATTTGAGATGGCTTTTTTGTTTTCCCTCCACGAAAAATTGTGAGAAAGTTAACAATGTAGACAACTTTTCAACATTTAATAAATTACTATAGTGTTTAATTGAGAAGCCTATTTATTAACCGTAAACTTGCACTTTAATATCAATAATCTAATTCGTCGCATGGCTGAGAGAAAAATAAAAAGTGCTTTAATTTCCGTTTTTGATAAAGGAAATTTAGATTCAATTGCAAAGAAACTTGATGAATTGGGAGTAACAATTTATTCAACTGGTGGAACTCAATCTTTTATTGAAGGTTTAGGGATAAAAGTTGAAAGAGTTGAGGATTTGACTGAATATCCTTCAATTTTAGGAGGAAGAGTTAAAACTTTACATCCAAAAATTTTCGGAGGAATTTTAGGAAGAAGAGATTTAGAAGGAGATAGATCTCAAATGGAAGAATATGCTATACCAGAAATTGATTTGGTAATTGTTGATTTATATCCATTTGAAGATACTGTTGCTTCTGGTGCTAGCAATGAAGATATCATTGAAAAGATTGATATTGGTGGAATTTCTTTAATTAGAGCTGCGGCAAAAAATTATAAAGATGTTGTAATTGTTCCTTCTAAGGATCAATACGGACCATTACTTGATGTTTTAAATTCAGGAAATGGATCTACTACAATTGAAGATAGAAAGCAATTTGCTTTATCTGCATTCAATGTTAGTTCTCATTATGATTCACAAATATTCAAGTACTTTGATGCTGGAAACACGACGGCTTTAAAAGTTAGTGAAACTAAATCTCAGGCATTAAGATATGGTGAGAACCCTCATCAAAAAGGATATTTCTTTGGAGATTTAACAAAGATATTTGACAAACTACACGGTAAGGAGTTATCTTATAATAACTTATTGGACGTTGATGCTGCAGTTAACTTAATTGGAGAATTTGACGATACAACATTTGTTATCCTAAAGCATAATAATGCTTGTGGTGTTGCAACAAGACCTACTGTTCTAGAAGCATGGAAAGCAGCTTTAGCTGGAGATACTGTATCTGCATTTGGAGGAGTTTTAATTACAAATAGGAAAGTTGATAAAGCTACTGCTGAAGAAATTCAGCAATTATTTTTTGAAGTATTAATTGCTCCAGAATATGATGCGGATGCTCTTGAAGTTTTACAACAGAAAAAGAATAGAATTATTCTTATCCAGAAAGAAGTTGTTCTACCTAAACAATCTGTTAGAACTGCATTGAACGGAATTTTGGTTCAAGGAAAAGATGATGTAATGGAATCGGCTTCGGATTTAAAACCTGCAACTGAAAGATTAGTTACTGAAGCAGAAAAGTTGGATTTGTTGTTTGCTGCAAAAGTTTGTAAGCACACAAAATCTAATACAATCGTTTTTGCTAAAGACAATACACTTATTTCAAGTGGAACAGGTCAAACGTCTAGAGTAGACGCATTAAAACAAGCAGTTGATAAGGCTAAGGCTTTTAATTTCAGCTTGAAAGGAGCAGCAATGGCTTCAGATGCGTTCTTTCCAGCTGAAATTAAAAGCCTTAGCCTTATCGAC
>CAWVWF010000042.1:0-19949 GCA_963933885.1 uncultured Flavobacteriales bacterium
GAATGTAGAGACACACGCATGTCCTTCGGAACATACGCGCGAGTGACAATTACTTTAAACCTTTCCACATACAAATAGACTTTTATCTTTCAACCTACTTTAAAACTTACCACCAATTCCCCTTCCTATTTTTCTTGAAAAAATATTCGTTTGAAATTTGCATTTGGGTTAAAAAATCATTTACTTTGAAAAACAAAGTACTTTACAAATGAGCGAAAACCAGAAACATCTTGAAGATCTCCAACAGATAAGATCCATCATGGAGAAATCTACTCAGTTTATTTCTCTTAGTGGATTAAGTGGAATTTCAGCTGGGATTTTCGGTTTACTTGGAGCCGTACTAGCTTATTTAAGATTGAAAGGAGAGTTTGTAATCACAAACACATCTTCTTTAAATTTATCTAATAAAGTTCCTTATTCAGACCAATCGAACTTTATGAATATTGTTCAAATGGAATTGGCTAAGGATCCAACTATAGATCTAATCTTAATAGCAACCCTTACATTAGGCTTAGCATTAATCTTCGCTACGTTCTTCACTTTTAGAAAAGCAAAAAAAGATGGAAACAGTCTTTGGAGCGCCACTAGTAGAAGGTTAATGATGAGTGTTGCTTTACCGTTAACTGTAGGTGGTTTATTCTCCTTAGCAATTCTAAATCATGGATTGTTTGGACTCGTTGCTCCTGCTACGCTAATCTTTTACGGACTGGCTTTGATTAATGGAAGTAAACACACTTTACCTGAAATAAAATATGTTGGAATATTCAATATTATTCTCGGATTGATTAATACAATCTACATAGGTCAAGGTTTATTCTTTTGGGCATTAGGTTTTGGTGTTGTGCATATTGTTTACGGAGTAGTAATGTATTTTAAATACGATAGGAAATAGCATTGTGAAAGGAATTATAACAAATTTAAACAAGGCTTTCGAAAATAGAATTCGATTGGGAATTATGAGTGTACTCATGGTGAACGACGATGTTGATTTCAAAACCATGAAGGAACTGCTTGACGTTTCTGATGGTAACTTAGCCTCCCATACGTCTGCCCTAGAAAAGGCCGAATACATATTAATAACGAAACGTTTTGTTGGTAAAAAACCTAACACAACCTACTCGATTACAACGATTGGTAAAAAGGCTTTTCAAGACCACCTTACCGCACTCGAATTTTTATTAAGAAAGAATAAATAATATTTTTTTACTCATTAACTTTGAATTTCAAAGTACTTTAAAAAATAGAAAATGAAAAATTTAGCCATAAAATCATTCAAAATAGCAATTGTATCTAGCTTACTAATTAGCATCTACCTCCTCTTTAATCAAAGCGGCTGGATAACAACCCTCTTACTCTCGACAGCTATTCAAATAAGTATTGGATGCTTCGGATTGACGTTAATTATGTTCTACTTAAAAAACAGAAGATACACACTAATGGCATTGGTTTCTACAATTTTATTCAGCTCTCATTTCATGAGTCATATTGGAAATCAAGTCGAAGAGGAAGTGGTTTTTGAAGTGACTGCTCCTAAATTGAAAATTGCTCATTTTAATGTATTAAAATTCAATTCGGCCAAACAGGCAATTATAGCAACAATCATAAGCTCAGACGCAGATGTTGTTTCCTTACAAGAAACTGATGAAAAATGGACGAAAGAGATTGAAAAAGCAGTTAAAAAGGAATACCCATATTCCATCTATTTCCCTTCTGATGTTTGTTGTATAGGAATATCACTTCTTAGCAAACAGCCTCTTTACAATGAGAACATTTCATTCCATGGAGGTTTACCAAACATAGAAGCAGATTTGATATTTAATGATGTTGTAACGCACATTATAACGAGCCATACTTCATCTCCTATTTCAAGATCAAATCTTAACAACAGGAATACACATTTAAAAGATCTATCGGATCATGTTACAAAAATTGATTCTCCAACTATTGTAATTGGAGACTTTAATACTGTTCCTTGGGATAACAACCTCGTAGATTTTAAAGCTGATACTCAATTAAAAGACAGTCGAAAAAAATACGAATCTACCTTCCCTTCTTTTTTCGGGAAAATAGGAATACCAATAGATTATATTTTTCACTCAAATGAAATTTCATGTGTAAGTTTTAAAACCATCAAAATTAAAGGTTCTGATCATCTCGGAATTATTGGTGAGTACGCTATGAATTAGCTCGAGAAGGAAAGAAGTGATTAACGCCCAACAATCAACTTCTTTCCTTTCGAGATATTTTTTGATCATAATCACATTCCAAATCATAATATTTCACTTTAAAAAAGTTTTAAAACAAGGGAGTTTTAAAACGATTAAAAACCTAACGGACAACACGATACAGTAAATAAACGATCTTTAAACGAGTAATAAATCATAAAACTGTCATACTATTTCATCACATTTCATTGTAGATTAGTATCAGCAACACGCCTAACATGTTGCTGAAGCTTACCTCTTAACCCCTATAATGCAAACTTAACATGCCCAAACAAAAGATTCAAAACTACCTACACGAATTAATTAAAAACTTAAGTCAGACAGAAAAGAGATATTTTAAACTCTTGGCAAAACAGCAAACTCCTGGTAAGAAAAACGACTACATAAAGTTGTTTGAAGCCATCGACAAGCAGAAGGTTTTTAACGAAGAAAAGATTAAAGAACAATTTAAGGGGACACCTATTGAAAAAAGGTATGCTTCTCTAAAGAAGTATCTTTATGAGCTGGTTATTAAAAGTTTAACTTTTTATAATTCAGAAACGATCTCTTCTATAAAAGTTAGAAGAATGCTAGATGCTGCTGAGATCCTACAAAGAAAAGGTCTTTTTCATCAAGCGATTAGGAAATTAGACAAGGCCGAGAAAATGGCCGAAGAAGTTGGTCTTAATTTCGTGATTCATGACATCACAAGATTAAAAATCAGCTGCAAAAGCATGATCTCAGAATTCCCCCCAGAAGAAGAGTTCATTGCTTTTAAAGAAAACCAAACTAGTCTGATAGCCAGAATGGCTCAAACTAATGAAATTTGCAACAAAGGTTTGGATATCGTTTTTTATTCAATGTATGCTAAAGACAATTCTGAAGCACAAGATATTGAACGATATAAAAACTTAATTGATAAAGATTTCTTAGCCCTTGAGGCAAATCTATCAGGAGGCTATAATAAGCATCAGTATTTTTACACTTTAAAAAGGTACTATAGTATGATAGGTGATTCGGAGAAACTGGAGGAGTACAATAAAAAACACATCAATGTATTTGAAAGTGGTGCAATGAAAAAGAAGCACTTACCTTCCAACTATATTCATAGTGTAATGACTGTTCTTGAGAACTTAGATCCACAAACCGAAAAAGAAGATATAGAATACTGGGTAAATCATTGTGAGAATTTCTTTGAAAACGAAGGAAGCTCTTACTTTAATAAAGCCAACGATCTTGGACACTTACACTGTATCCAACAAACACATGCTTTAGTGGGTAAAAACAATAATAAGATCAAGCAATTAGAAACTGTAATCACAGAATATCTAGACGCAAACAAAAGTAAGATGAATACTTTTGCCGTAAGATGGCTGAATTACAATTTAGCTTGGACTAAAATTTACAAGAAAGATTACAAAGCAGCATTGAGTTTAAGTAATGAGTTAGTAAACAACGATGAATTAAGTACTTCTCATTTCCTATACTCCCCTGCTATTATCCAAAATGTAATTATTCATTTTGAATTGAAAAACTTTAGTTACCTAGAATTTGCAATTGGATCTTTCTACAAGGAACTTAAAAAGAAATCTAGACTAACTGCTAACGAAACTTTAGTATTTGATTTCTTCTACCAAAACTTAAGTAAGGTTGGAAGTTCTGCGATTAGTAATCAAGATATGTTTGCCAGATTACAGAATGTATATGAAGCAACTGCAAAGAAACCATTAGATTTCACATCAGAATATCTTCTGCAGTGGATCAATGCTAAAGCAGGAAATCAAATATATGTTAGCGATAAAGGAGTTTTAGAATATAGTTAGAAGGAATTATCAAAATAGCCTTCTTTATTTTACCAAAAAAAATAAACTCTACCCCATAACAACCTCCCATTGTACTTACAATTGGGAGGTTTTTATGTTTCCTAGATACCGTTTAAAAAGCATTATCAAACTCACCTTCTTTATTTTTACCGAAACGAAAACGAATACCTACTTCATGACTACCTCCCGTTTCATTAGTTAACTGAGAGGTTGTTAAGTCGTATGTGTATCCAATATCAAACTTATTAAAGTGAACTGCTAATCCCATAATTGCGGCATCATTAGTTCTATATCCTACCATTAGTTTTATGAACTTATAAGTAGTTGTTGTAGAAAACATTGCATTACTAAAATCTCTCTGATTTAAGTATAATACGGAAGGGGTAACAATTAAATTTCCCCCAACAAATATATCATAGTTCAAATAAGTAGATAGTTTAAAAGGAAGGTTTGCGGCGTCTGAAGTATTCCCGAAAAATGATTCATTTGGTTCAGTTAAATGAGCGCCAGCTATTCCAAATTTTAATTTAGCTACAACCAATTCCATCCCAGCAGAAAAATCTAGGTTACCAACAGAAGTAGAGTATAATGTATCGCTAGTATTGTTTACAAAACCTAATTTGTTATCAATCATATCTCCAAACGTAAGGTTATCCCAGTTAACCGACTTTTCAATATAAGCCGCTTCAACCCCTACATTCAACCTTATAGACTTAGATAATTCCCATCCAAAAGCAACTGGAATTGAAAGTCTTGTTGTATATATCTTAGATCCAGCATCATCTGTTAAAACATGAACTCCAATCCCTTTAAATGCTTTTTTAAAACCATACTGAACAGCAGTATGATTAGTAACATAACTACCTGTAATGTTTGACCATTGATCTCTATACTGATGACTAACAGTCCATGATTCTAAATTTCCAACACTTGCAGGATTCAAATAAATATTAGCTCTATTGGTTTGAGTAAAATGTGGATCTTGTGCTTTTAAGGAAAATGTAAAAACGAGTATCATTAAGGTGTATAAAATCTTCATACTATGCGGTTTTAATATTTAGCTGCAACTAACAACTACTATTATAATTCAATATTATATTTAAGCTACAAGAAACTATTACCTTTCTCGTTTAACGTCGAATATATTTAAAAGGCTTTATCGAAATCACCTTCCTCATTTTTCCCAAATCGAAAGCGAACGCCTACTTCATGACTACCTCCTGAACTACTTGATAATTGAGGATTCGACAAATCATAAGTATATCCAATATCAAATGCATCAAACTTAACGCCTAGTCCAATTATTGGAGCTTCACCAACTCGATACCCCATCAATAATTTAACAAATCGATAAGTAGTGGTTGCAGAAACTAAAGCAGTCTTTGTTCCATTCTGACGATTAAACAATAAAGAAGGTGTAACACCAAAATTACCTATCGAAAAATCATAATTTAAATAGTTTGTAATTCTCATTGGAAGCTCTATCCCTCCACCAAACAAAGATTGACCAGGCTCTAATAAATGAGCAGCTGCGAATCCATATTTAAATTTAAACAATCGAACCTCCATTCCTCCTGAGAAATCAATATTACTATTTGATATACGACCACTTCCTGAAAAAAACATTGTATCATGGTCTGACCCTAGTAAATTAGGGATTATATCATCTTTACCAAGCTTTGACCAATCTGCAGTTTTCTTAGTAAGAGCAGCCTCAAATCCTACACTCAATTCAAATACTTTTTTAATTTGAAATCCAAAAGAAAATGGCACAGCATATTGTATATAATTAAGAGCTCCGTTTATCGACGATTCATTTAACACATTAAATCCAACTCCTTTAAAAAACTTATTAAAACCGTATTGAACTCCGATCCTGTTTACTTCTTTATCATTCCTTAATTCTGACCATTGATTCCTATATTGATGACTAACCATCCATGATTTTATATTCCCAACACTAGCTGGATTAAAATAAATATTTGCTCTGTTGGATTGAGTGAAACTTACATCTTGTCCTTTTACAGAAAATGAAAGCGCAATTAAAACTACTATATAGAGATATCTCATTCTGATTATTTAATTAGTAACTAAATGTATAACAAATGATTCCAATGTAAGTTACATTACTTTTTAGCACCCTTATTTAAGCTTTATAAATATTAGATGAGTTTGTTTAAAACCATAGCGCTTACCCCTTCGACTCCGCTCAGGGTGACAAACAACACAGTTTGTTTGTTTGTTTGTTTGTTTGTTTGTTTGTTTGTTTGTTTGTTTGTTTGTTGCTATTATATACAGAGCCAAAGCCCGTCATTCTGAGCGGAGTCGAAGAAGTGTAAAGGCCTAAGCGACATACTAAACAAACTCCCAAAAGCCTCACTCGTACTTCTTCAAAGCCGATCTATACCTAGAAAGTACAGTTTCTCTCAAAGATTCAGGAGCAATCACCTCTACATTTTCACCATAACTCATTATTCGCTCTAGCAGTTCATAAGTAACTAAAACAGTTAATTCTAATATGAAATAGGTTGATGTTTCTTTTACGATTTCTTGCGTTTCGTGAAGTGCCTGTGTTTCTATATATCCTTTCTGGGCACTTGGGAATTTCAGCTTTATTATCTGCGGTTCATTATCAACCTGTGTGATTCCAAAAGAATATTTAAAAAAAGTATCAGCATTAAATCCAGCTTGAATTATAAAGTCTTCTTCCTGAGAAACTATCTTTTCGATTCGATCAAGCGCATAAGTCACAATTTGATTCTTGTCTTCCGAAAACCCAATAACATACCATCGGTACTTATATTCTTTCAATAAGTATGGATGATATGTACGAATACTAAGTTTCGTACTGTTAAATCGTTGATACCAAATCTTAACTTTTTGATAATCTTTAATCGCACTATATAAAGGTTGTAAATAATCGTTTCCTGGGAAATCTGGATAAGAATCAAACTGCACTAAATTGTCCAAACGCTCATCCTGAACTTCAGACGAGATATTCAATCGATCGAAAATCTTTTCAATCGCGAATCTGAATTGAGTAAACAAAGGAGACTCTCTAAAGTTCATTAATGTATTAGATGCAAATTTAATAGCGTCGATATCATCCGGTTTCAAAGGGATATTATGAATTGTATAAGTGTCATCTGCATAATAATACCCATCCTCTTTTTTAGAATATTTAATTGGAGAAAAGAAGTCCAACTCAACATCATTCCTCATTGCCTTGAAATCTTTTTCAATGGTACTTTTCGAAATATGGTCTCCCCAGTCTGATCCAAATAAAGAATCTTCACATTTTGCTCTAATCTCTTCTATACTAGGAAAAGGACGATATCTGTTTCTCAACATTGAATCGATAATACGATATCTTATTAAAGCATGTTTGTGCAACGACATTCTACTAATTTAATAAAATTTGTGGATTAACTTGAAATGTTATTTCCACTTTTTTTTCACCTTTTTTTAAGCTACCTATCCATTAATTTCACAATTGTAACCAACTAGGTAATCCCTTGTTGATTTTACACATTAAGGTTTCTTGTATCCAGGTTAAAAATGTTATCCCAAATTCAATTTTAATCGAATAATAGAAGGTTATTGGTTGGATACAAGAGTTTGTTAAGGCAATGGGAGAGATATAGGCAAAGTCTCTCCCTTTTTTATTCTTAATTTTCTAGTTCCTCCTTATCTTTGAATTAATGGAACTCCAAAAGTTAAAATCTAAAGCACTTCAAAACAAGAAACAGAATAAAAAACTGTTGCAAAAAGTAAAGAAGAAAAAAGGAAAAGAAATCGATGAGATCTTCAACGATGCTCATGAAAAAGTTTTTAGCTGTACTGATTGTTTAAAATGTGCGAATTGCTGTACGACTACGGGGCCGTTATATACTGACAAGGATATAGATAGGATTGCAAAACATTTACGACTAAAGCCAACAGACTTCATTGCGCAATACTTAAGACTCGATGAAGAAAATGATTATGTGCTACAAACTGTACCTTGTACTTTTTTAGGAGCAGATAACTATTGTTCAATTTACGAAGTCCGTCCAAAAGCATGTGCCGAATATCCTCATACTGATAGAAACAAACAGAGTCAACTACTAAACCTAAACCTAAAAAACACGGAAGTTTGCCCGGCTGTTTTTGAGATTTTTGAAGAGATCAAAAAAAATATTTAATTTTTCTGAAAAATTAAACGTAATATCAAAACCTTCCGTTAGAATAATTAGTATCGCTAACTAAATCTAACAAATATGATCAACAACCTCAGTAAAGAACAGATTGAAGAAATTATTAATCTAGCCAAAGAACTACAAACTCCAAGAGCTGATGCACCTTCAAACCCCTTTGCTGAGCGAATGGCTCCACTGCTAAAAAACAATGAAAGTAAATTCTTTTTAATCAAATTAATGGACATTGCTTTTAGGAGTAGTAATTACGATAAAATCTCAGATTTTGTCATGAAACTATTCAATAGTACAGATGCTCATCAGGATTTGTTTAACACTGCAGAATCTTTAATGGTAAGGTTATTCAGAATAGCGGGACATAAACTACCGTCTGTTAGTATTCCTTTAATGCTTGGTCAAATTCAAGAAGTAACTGCTCCTGTAGTATTCTTTGTAGGAGATAGTAAATATGCAGCTCATTATCATAAGAGAAAAAAGCATGGCGTTAAACTAAATGTTAACCTTATTGGTGAAGCCTTAATTGGAGAAGCAGAAGCGCATGATAGAATTCAAAATTATAAAGCTTTACTTAATCAAAAGGAAGTAGATTACATTTCAGTTAAAATCACAACAATTTATTCTCAAATATCTTCACTTGCACATGATCAAGTAGTAGAAGCATTAATAGAAAAACTCTCAATTTTATATCAAGAAGTACTTTACATCCAAGCGAAAACAGATGTTGTGAAATTTGTAAACCTCGATATGGAAGAATACCGAGATTTATCAATCACAATTCAAACATTCATGCGAACATTAAGTTTGCCTAAGTTTAGAAAACTAAGAGCTGGAATTGTATTACAAGCATACTTACCGGATTCACATAAAGAATTATTGCACCTGAAAAAATGGGCAATTCAAAGAGTTAAAGATGGTGGTGCTCCAATTAAAGTTAGAATCGTTAAAGGTGCTAACATGGAAATGGAGAAGACTGAATCTTCTATGGAAGACTGGCCTCTTGCTACATACCACACTAAAGCTGAAACTGACGCGAATTTCAAAAAATTAATGCTTGAATTAATGGATGAAGAATCTGCTTCAGCTGTTAATATTGGAGTTGCTTCACATAACATATTCGATTTAGCGTTTGCTTTGTATTTCGTGAAAAAAAATAAGCTTGAAGCTTATGTTGATTTTGAAATGCTTGAAGGAATGGCCAAAGCCACTTCAATTGAAATAAATAACAGAGGCGTTAACCTCCTACTCTATACACCTATCGTTAAGAAGGAAAATTACAACAATGCAATAGCATATTTGGTTAGAAGATTAGATGAAGGAACTGAAGATGGAAACTTCCTTAAAGAAGGATTCAACTTAACAGTTGGTTCAGAAAAATGGGATTTCTTAGAAGATCAATTTACAACCGCTGTAGACTTAATCCCAAAGGTTAGTAATATACCAAACAGAACACAAAACAGAGCAACACAATGTCCTTCACCACAACATTCATTTAAGAATGTTGCAAATACAGACTGGACCTTAGAGGCCAACAGAATTTGGATAGACAAAGTTAGGAGTTCATGGGGACAACCTAAGAAAGTAATTGGACCAAGAGTTCCAGTTGCAGCTGTATTAACACCTAAAGATAGAATGCTAATTCAGCAAACAAACTGGAAAGGTATTCTACCATGGAATTATGAACTCGCATCAAAAGAAGATTATCAAGAAGTAATAAATGCAGAATGCGACTGGTATGATTACGCTCCTCAAAAAAGAGTAGATATTTTTAGAGTTGCGGCTTTAGAAATGGAAAAAACTAGGGGTGATTTAATTGGAGTTGCTGTAACCGAACTTGGGAAATTAATTGAAGAGGTTGATGTAGAAATTTCTGAAGCGATTGATTTCGCGAACTACTATGCTCAATCAATCCTAGATCTCGAAAAGGAAAATGTAAAATATACTTCTTCTGGAATCAACTTAGTACTTTCTCCTTGGAATTTCCCAATTGCAATTCCAATCGGAGGTGTTCTGGCTTCTTTAGCTGCTGGAAAACGTGTAATATTAAAACCATCTCAAAATGCTGCAGCTACAGCTTATTTAATTTGTGGTTGTTTATGGAGAGCTGGAGTTCCTAAAAGTGCATTGTCATTTTTACCTGCAAATGAAACGAGCTTAGATCCTTTTTTATCAAAAGGAAATGTATTCGATGCTGTAATCCTCACAGGAGGAACAGATACGGCCCAGTTCTTATTGAAAAGGAATCCTCAATTAAATTTATATGCTGAAACTGGTGGGAAAAACGCAACGATAGTTACAGCCCTTGCAGATAGAGATCAAGCTATTATGAATGTGGTACAATCTGCATTTGGAAATACTGGTCAGAAATGCTCAGCAACTTCATTGTTGATTTTAGAAAAAGAGATATTCAATGATCCTCATTTCAAAGCATTATTAAAAGATGCAGTTGAGAGTAAAACATACGGACTACCATGGGAATACGATACTGAAATCGGCCCTATATCGGTTGCTATGAACAGTAAACTTAAACATGTATTAGAACACACCAAAAAGGAAAACTGGTTAGTTAAACCAAAAGTGAAAGGTAATTTCTATATGAGACCTGGTGTTAAGTGGGGTGTTACCAAAGATGATTATGCTTATCAAAATGAATTGTTCGGACCAATTCTTTCTGTAATGTGTGCTGATGATTTAGATGATGCAATTGATATTGTAAACAGTTCTATTTTCGGTCTTACATCTGGAATCGAATCATTGGATAATGATGAAGTTAATCACTGGAAAAATAAAATACAAGCAGGTAACTTATACGCAAACAGAAGTACTACTGGAGCAATTGTTTCTCGTCAACCTTTTGGTGGTCACAAAGCCTCTTCTTTTGGTTTCGGAATGAAAGCTGGAGGATGCAATTATGTCCGTCAGTTCCTAAATCTTGAAGTCAAAAATAGCAATGAAGCGAATTACGCTGAAATGTTCGACAAGCATTTCAGAGATGAAGTTGATATATCAAACATCAGAGGTCAGCATAACATCAGCAGATACCTTAAACCAAAACTCGTTAAAATATTAATAGATCAAGACACGACAACACATCATATAAACATGGTTACTTTAGCATGTGATGTTATATCAGCTAAATATGAATTGTACTCCGTTAAACCAAATAACATTGATGGTGTTAAAATCATAAAGAACTGGAATGAAGTGTTAACTGATATTAAGCACACAACTAAAATTAGAAACCTTACAACAAACATCTCAGATGAGTTCTTAAGAGAGACTCATGTTAACAACGTTCATCTTTATGACAGAGCACCAAACCCAGATGGAAGATTCGAATTATTGAATTACTTGGATGAACAAAGTTTATCATTAAACTACCATAGATATGGAAACTTAATGGGTGTAAAACATGAAGAGGAATAGTTGGAGATTATTTTTTCAACTTAGGATCTAAGGCGTCTCGTAATCCCTCCCCTATTAAGTTATAAACTGTAATGGTAACGAATATTGCTAGTCCTGGATAAATAACCAACCACCAGGCTTCAAATTCGTTTTTACCTAGGTTTAACATACTTCCCCAAGTAACAATATCATCTGGAACACCAATTCCTAAGAAAGACAATCCACTTTCAGTTAAAATAGCTGAAGCAACACCGAATGCAAAACTTACGAAGACAGGTCCTAATCCGTTAGGGATTGCATGTTTCGTTAATATTCTCATATTAGACAATCCCAATGCTTTTCCAGCTTGGATATATTCCATTTGCTTAATTCTAAGCATTTCAGCACGCATCAATCTTGCAATACCAGTCCAACCTGTTAATCCAATTATCACCATTAATACCCAAAGACTTTTTTCTGAAAGCAGTGCTGATATTGTGATGATCAAAATAAATATCGGAAGTGAATTTAAAACTTCTATTGCCCTACTAACAATAGCATCAATCGGAATCGTTACTTCAACATTTAAGAAAGAAATCTTTTTAAAGAGTTTTCCAAACTGAACAAATCCTATAATTACAAGAAACCAAATCAGCAGACTAATAAACAAAGTAAACACACCTTCTAAAAGTCCAGAATCAAAGGATTCTTTTAGTGTTAATGATCTAGATATAAAGGCATAAAAGTAACCTATAAAAACACCAATCACACCTAACCAATATTGAATTCGAGAGGTACTTAATCCATCGTTACCAAAAAACCCAGATAAACTTCCCAATAGGATTCCAATTAAACAAGCAATCCCCATTGAGACTAATCCAACAAGCAAACTAATCTTAGTTCCATGAATAACTCCAGACGCAACATCACGCCCTAGCTTATCTGTTCCCATAAAATGCTTTAACCTCCCAGGTAATTTTACAATTTCACCTTTAGAATTACGCATTCTTTGCTCAACACCTGGATCAGCATAATCACGATTGTACTTATCAGCCGTACTTGCACCGTAAGGAATTAATGGCCAAACTACAGCATTAAGTTCCACTGCTCTCCAATCCATTAAATCATATTGAAATACAATTTGAGCCTCCGCTTGTTCATCATAAACAGAATCTACTTTTGATTCATTCATTAATGTTGAAAAAGCAGGATAAAAGGATTCCCCCTTATACTTCATGTATAATGGTTGATTGTTCGCAATAAAGGGAGCAAACAATGCGATGAAAACCAAAAACATAAGTAAGTACAACGAAACCAATGCAGGCTTGTTCTTTTTAAACTGCAGCCATGCAAAAGCTTTAAAACTAAAATCGTTATTTAAATTCTCACTCATTTCTTATATGAAATTCTAGGGTCAACTAATACATATAATATATCGGCAACTAAGTATCCAGTTACTGTAAGTACTCCCGTTAAAGTAAATACCGCTACAATCATTGGTATATCAATCGAGGTAATTGCTACGAGGATTCCACTTCCCATCCCTGGAAAACTAAAGATGTATTCCAAGATAACAGATCCTCCAATTGCTGCTGGAAAAACATTTGCAAACATTGTAATAATTGGTAGTAAACTATTTCTTAAAGCGTGTTTTAAAACTACTTTCTTTTCAGACAATCCTTTTGCTCTAGCAGTTCTGATATAATCTTGATCTAGTACATCAATCATACTTCCCCTCATAATTCTACTAGTAAAAGAGAATGAACTATATGTAAATGAGATCAATGGTAAAACAAAATAAGGTGCCTGATGTTTAATATTAGCAAAACTATACCAAGCCCATTCTGAATTAAATACTGATGGATCTTTAACTCCTCCTACTGGAAACCACATTAAATGATCAGGGTTTGCAAACCTATATAACAACAGCGTCGCTACGAAAAAGCTTGGTAAGGAGTATAACATGAATACGATCACAGAAGAAACACTATCAAATAACTTCCCTTTTTTATATGCTGAATAAACTCCCAAAGGGATACTGATTAAGTACGATAAGAAAATAGATAACATCACTAAAATAAATGAATAAGGAAACATTTTCAACATCTTAGTTCCTACCTCCTCATTATCCGAATACGATTTACCAAAGTCACCTCTAACAACTCCTCCTCGATTTCTTGCTTCATTCCCAAACAACCAAATATGGTATTGGTTTAGAGCTCCATTTAGTTGTAGTGCTGGAATGTAATTCTTCCAGTTTTGTTTGTTTTCCAAAACTGCATCATAAGCAGAAATCATTTCTGAAACTTCAGTATCAATCCCAATAATAAAAGGGTAACGTTTATTCTGAGCAGTTATCGAATCAAACTTAACTTGAACATATGTTGGATTATTAATCTCCAATAAACTCAACGATGAAAGCATCATTTCATTTCTTGCATTGCTGATCGTTTTACTTGAGAAACCAGTCATTTTAGAACTATCCAAAGTCATAGAACTCGTTCGTTTCGCTAACTTTCTAACTGAATGATAATACGTTTCAATGTAATCCCAATTCCCGTATCTACGAACGAATTCGCTTAAATTCTCTTGGTGAGATTTTTCTTGAAATTTATAAAGTGTATCACAATCTGCATAAGCAGCAACATTGAAATAAAAGACTGGAAGATCTAATCCTAGTTTTTTTCTAACCTGTCTACGAAGTTCTTCACTTGCAGAAGACTCTGCATTCATTCCTGCTTCGCTTCCTGAAGCATTCACAAGGTTTTCTACAGGATCTGTTGGTGAGTTGATACTGATCACGAATGCCAATAGAGAAATCACCAACAACGTTGGGATAAAAATTAGGATTCTCTTTAGTATATACTTCAGCAAACTACTTGTAATTTAATTGTAAACCCGACACGTTAATATTTGGACGAGCTCTGTAAAATCTAATATTATCAAATCTTTTATGACAAGCCATTACATACTTTTCACTCCAGAAAAAGATATAAGGTTGTTCCTCATAAATTTTCCTTTGTAATGCACGGTAGGCTTTCAAATGCTCCTTTGGATCAAGATTAGTGTTTGAAGCTTTAATCAAAGAATCAGATTCCGCATCTCCAAAACCAATAAAGTTAGAGCCTTTCTCTGCCCAACTTTTCGAACCCCATACTGATGTAGGATCAGAATAACTTACAGATCCTCCCCAAGCTGCTAAAATAGCATCAAACTTATGATCGTAAGCATTCCCAAACAACGTCCCAAAATCTAAAGGATTAGGAACTAATATGATCCCTGCTCTTTTCATAGATTCTTTTAAAACTAAAGCTATTTCTTTAAGTGAGGGATCTGAATAATAGTTCAATTTAAACTTAAATTGAACCTTCTCACCTCCTATCGTTTTATCTCTAACATTATCACCATCGCTATCAATCCAACCAGCTTCATCCAATAACTTGTTTGCTTTATCTAAATCAAATGGAATAAAACCGAGTGTAGTATCTGCTTCGTTATTAAAAGGTGCTACAATAGAAGCTTGTCTTGTTGCTTCTCCATAATAAAGAAACTCCAGCATATCATCAATTGGTGCTAAATGCGCCATTGCTCTTCTAACTTTCACATCAGTAAAGAAGGGTTTATACTTAATTCCATCAGGTCGCATATTCATTCCTAAATATCGATAGAGGTTTGTTCCTACATATTTACTTTCATAATTTTCGTTGAACTTATCGTTTCTTCTCAATCTGTTGAACTTTGAAATCCAAACTCCTCCTCTATTTTTAAGAATATCCAATTCTTCTCTTTTTAAGGATAAATAACCAGCTCCCGGATCTGTTGTCGTTTTGAATATTATCTTTTCTGGGAAATTATTATAGTCTTCACCGTTCAAACCTTCACCCCACCAATTCTCTTTCCGAGTTAAAATCACATAAGACTTATTAGCCAGTTCTGTAATTTGATATGGTCCTATTCCTTTCAAATTCTCTGGTTTGTATGCGTTATCTGCACTATTAAAATCGTTGAACCACTTATCAAAATCCTTATTTGTTTTGAAATCATCAGAATTGATGTTGTTAAAATACAAGTTATTTAATGCTCCTTTTGGATCCCAGTAATTTTTCTGAGCTAAAGTAACACCAGAAACAACATTCATATTGTTATAATGAATAGCTTTTACTTTTACCCAAAGTCCTTTCGGGTTGAGCTTATCTTTAAAAACAGAATCAACTACCGAACGATAGAAGTTTCGAGTATGTGCGTTATCAGTTAATGGACAAAGACTCACTTTCCAAGAAAAAATTAGATCATCAACTGTTACTAAACTTCCATCATCCCATTTAGCCTTATCGTTTAACTCCATGAAATATAACAAACCAGTAGCGTCTGCTTTTGGAAGTTCTTTAATCAAGATTGGAACAAACTTTTCAGTTTCAGAATTCATAGAAACCAACCCTGTTTGCGTATAGCTAAATATAAAACTTGAAGAACCTGAATTGCTATTAAATAAATGCAATCCATCAGGATAACTTTCCAAGTCTACCACCACGGTATTCTTAGATAAATCGCGCTTTTCAACACAAGCTGTTAAAACGATTATTAAACTGAAAAAGTAAAGAAATTTCTGCATTCAGCAACAAATATAAAACAATCGCTGATGTATGGAATCATTGTTAATAATTATTGGTTTTTATTTAACAATTAATCTTCTTGTAATGGATTCCCCAGAAGGATTAGAAACCGTAACAACATATAAACCTGGTGTCAATTTAAGTTGATTCAAAAGAATGTTTTCAGATTCGCTTCCTCCTTTATATTTGCTTTGTTCAAACACTTTTTCTCCAAGTGCACTTGAAATTATAGTCTTATAATATCCTTCAGACTCAGTTCTAAATCTAATATCTCCGTTCCCATCAGACGGATTCGGTATAATTTGCAGACTTAAAAAGTCTATATTTTTTAATCTAACACTTCTAACATCATGAACATTCTCTGTTCCATCAAAATCCACTTGTTTTAATCTGTAATATACGATATCCACTCCCGGTGGATTATCATCAGTAAAATAATATTTAATTTCCTCAAAACTATCTCCTGAACCTGCCACTTCGCCAATAGACTGGAAGTATATTCCATCAGTTGATCTTTCAATTATAAAATAATCATTTCTTATTTCTGAATAGGTTAACCAATCTAAATCAACCTGTCTCCCAGAACTAAACGCATTAAAATAACCTAATTCAACAGGCAATACACTTGTTCCAAATGTTAAATAATAATGTCCATTGGCATTATCATTCACTTCAGCTTGACCACCTTTCAAATCGATACCCGTTCCGGAAAAACCTGTGATTTTCTCAGCTGTTGATGCAGTTACTGCTCCAAATTCGAGTGTTGTATCTCCACCCATTGTATTTGCTTTCCAAACAGTTTTGTATCCTGATGCATCTCTAACAGCCATTGCAAATTCAGGTAAAAAACCTACATCTACATTTTTATCAGCTGTTGTACCTGTATAAGTCCCTATTTTAACATTAGTTCCGTCACTATCAAAAGCAACATATTGATAAGTATAAGCACCACCTGCACCATAATCGTTTGCAGTAAACCCATCGGCATCAAAAGATGTTATAAAGTTCCCTCCCGGATCTTGACCATCCCTAAATTGAGTTTCTACTCTTCCACTAAAAAGTTGCATTGATCCCGTATTATACCAGTCTGTAAAATCTTGAAACATCCAAACTAACTCAGGTTGAAACCCAAGTCCTGTAATTGCTTTTGTACCTCTACTGTTTCCCGTATAAGACCCAATAGCTATTTCTGCTGAAGAAGTGAATGCGATATAGTAATACTCTTGATTATTTGTATTTGACCTTGCATGATTAGCTACAGTAAAACCATCTACATCGAGTGTTTTAATAATCCCAGTAACTAAAGCACTATTAGTAACACTTAAGTCAGCTACATCACCAGCTGTCATTGACGAAGTTGCACACCATCCTCCACCCGAAGTCCCAGACTTAACCAACACTACATCTGGCTGAAAGCTTAATCCCGTTATAGCTTGTCCTCCTGCTACACCATCACCTTGATATACACCATGTGTATATGTGAGTGCATAAACTGTATTGGTTAATATGAATAAACAAAAAAAGAAAATGGATTTTATTAAAAAGCTCATGTCATTAATAGTATAAGTGCGAGTATTTAACCTACGAGTTATATAGATAATCGTTACAGATTCTAAACTAATCGGAGCTTCTTCACAGATTAGTGTTCAAAAGAAGCTTGAAGGTAGTTCCTATTATAACCATATTTCTGATTTCTTTGTAGATATACTATGATAAACGATAACGAACTAAAAGCATTAATCCAATTACTTGATGATCCAGATGATGGAATCTTCAAGCATGTTCGTGGTAAGCTTTTAGAAATCGGATTGGATGTTATTCCTAAATTGGAAGACAATTGGGAAATTGCAGAAGAAATCTTAGTTCAACAAAGGATTGAAAATTTAATTCATACGATTAAGTCTCACGACATCTATCAACAGTTGAAAAACTGGAAAGAAATGGGTGGAACAAATTTATTAAACGGAGCTATCCTTGTTGCAAAGTATCAGTATCATAATATCAACGAAGAAAAAATCAGAAGTAAAATCAATCAAATCAAACAAGATGTTTGGATTGAATTAAACGATGAGCTTACTGCTTTAGAGAAAGTTAAAGTGATGAATCACATTATCTTTAACTTACACGACTTCAAAGGAAACAAGGAAAACTTTCATGCTCCGAAGAACTCTTTTATTAATAGAGTTTTAGAAACAAAGAAAGGAACACCTTTATCAATAGGGATTGTATACGCGATCATCGCCCAGGGATTAGATATACCAGTTTATGGGGTTAATTTACCGCACCATTTCATCTTAGCTTACGAAGATCAGTTATTGGCTACTTTTGCTCCTGAAGAAATGGCAACACCTGGAATCTTATTTTACATCAATACATTCAATGAAGGTGCTGTTTTTGGAAAACAAGATGTATTGGCTTTCTTAAAGCAAATCGACGTTGAGCCAGAAGAAAGATATTTCAAGCCTTGTACAAATGTTGATATTATTAAAAGAATGGTGACGAATATCAGCTACGCTTTTCAAAAATCCGAGAAGCCAGAGAAAGAAGAACATTTCAATAAATTACTACAGATTTTTAAGTAGAAATCAAGTCTTTACTTATAATTTCATCGCCACCCTACGATACTATTTATTGTTAGTAAATCATTGCTATATTTTCGCGTTATATCAAACTAGATTGGATTACTAACCAACTCACGTATATTCTGAAGAACAGGCGAGAGTATCTAGATTCGTATTTTTAAATACACTTACAACTCGTCTGAAGACGAGATTCTAAGTACACACGCATGTCCTCCGGAACATGCGCGCGAGGTTTAATTACTTAAAAAAACCTGAGCTTCTTAATAGAAACTCAGGTTTAATAAATATTTTTTCAGTAATTGATCAATAGAAAAATTGAATAATTAAAGTTTACCTTATCACAGCAACAGTACCAACTCTAGAATTTGTTTTCAAAGCTTCATCCACCGTTAAATAAGAATAAGACAACTTGTAAACATATACATCTTGTTGCACAATATTTCCTTTAAACGTTCCATCCCAGAAATCTCCTATTCCATTTCCAGTCCAGATTAATTCACCCCATCTGTTAAATACCATTAATTCAACATCAGAAACTCCTCTACCTTTAATAACCCAATTGTTATTTAACGAATTTCCATCAACTGTAAACGCATTTGGTAACCAAACCGCAGCAGGACAATCTTGTCTGATTGAAATCATATCTTGAGTAGTACAACCAAAACCATTAGTAATATCAACGATATAAACACCAGGCTCATTAACGTTAATCAACTGCGTTGTTTCTGCTGTATTCCAATCAAAACTAATCCCTGTTCTTCCTGGATCTAAAGCTAAACCATTCGGAAGGTCTTCAAAACATACTATGGTGTCATTTCCTAACTCACTAATCGGTAGGGGATTAATTTGTAAGGTAATATCATCGTCATCACTACAAGCTCCGTTTGTAACTGTAAGCGTATATGTTCCAGTTGTTGATACATTGATAGATTGCCCTCCATCATTTGTACTCCACAAATAAGTATAAGAAGGATCAGTTTCATTACTGAAGATCTCTAAATTCTCACCTTCACAAAGTGCAGTATCATTTCCTAAATCAACATCAGGAATTACATTAAATATAAAGTTCACTGTATCAGTCTCAGAACAACCTGTTGCCACATCTGTAACAACCACTCCATAATCTCCATTCAATGTAACATCAATTGCT
>CAWVWF010000043.1:0-19753 GCA_963933885.1 uncultured Flavobacteriales bacterium
ATGTAATCTAGGACTAGACTTACTAAAAAAGTATGCAGAGAGCAGTATAAGAGGCGTTGTAGGAAGTCCTGGTATGATAATCCCAATGATTCCTAAGCCAAACGAAAGTAATCCTAAAACGATAAAAATAATTCTCTTCAAAACAGCTAGTTTTCAAAGTCAAAAATAATCAATAATTTTGTTCCAATGGACACAACTAGCATAGATCAATTTTCTTTCGAAAATAATGAAGATTGCACTTCTGTGATGAAGGTTATCATTAAGTTCATGGAAGGGAGTATCCAGAAAGGTTTCTTTTCCAGAAGCAGTCTTACATATGATTCTACTTGGAAACCTGATTATACTATTCTGGTTTTTCAGGAAATTTTACAGCAACGCCTTACCATTGAGAATGTTGAATTCCCAATAATTGAAGACTTTACACTTGTTGGAAACAAGCAGGTTAAATTTACAATTACAAGTGAGTTTTTTGAATTCTATTTGTCAAAAACGGCAATCTAAACGTTTACCTGTTCTAAATTTTTTAAGTATTCACTACTCTTGAAAATCTGATTAACTTTATCCAAGCTTAAAGGCTTATTTATAAAGTGTGTTACACAGTTTAGTCTTGAAGCCTGCTTCATGTCAGAATTCGCTTCAGATCCAGTAATAATGATGATGTCAAAGGATAAGCTTTCTAATTCTAGTTTTTTCTTTAATTCTTCAATAAAGTCCCATCCATTTAGTTTAGGCATTGCCAAATCTAAGAAGAGGTAATCAAGCCCGTTTGGATTAGAAATTATTTTATTCAGTGCAATTTCAGAATCTTCATAAATGTCGATATCACATTCTGATTCAAAGTAATTGTTAACTACATGTTTGGTCAGAACAGTAAAACTTTTGTGGTCGTCAACAAGATAAATTTTCGGTCGGTCATTTGTCATATCGAAATGTACGAATAAAAATGAATATGCGAAATGAAATGTTATTTTATTATGTGAAATCCAACACGTCCAAGTTTAGCATTGTAACTTGGCTTAATTTCTTGTTCGCGATCATAAATCTTCACTAACTTGTCTGTTTTGTGTTCTCTCTTTTTACCATCGTACTTTCCTCCAGAACTACTTAAATTGTGTGTTTGTATTTTGAAATACTCTAATTCTAAAGCAAGAAGTTCTTGACGTTCTTCACACTTCTTATTTGTCATTTTTGTTTTCACATTTTTTTGAAGATCAAACAATTCATAGCCCATTCCTGTTTTACAACGATATAAACCACAACCATATTCTAGTTTTTTCTCTTGTATGTAATTCATTTCTGGAGCGAGAGATTGTAATCCGCTAATTGGAAAAAAATCAAACTTCTCTACATCTTTAATTGGCAGTGATGCTACTTTAATGAATGAAGATAGGAAGGCATTTTCAACAGTGTCTATCATTACCCCAGCGTCTTTTACAATAACACTATCCAATAAGAGTAACTTAATCGTTTTATTTTTACCATCTTTAATTTCCCAGTCTCGCGTTTTGAAACGTAATAATTTATTTGAAGTGTCTTGTCCTATTAAATCAATTTGGAAATTATCAGAGAATGTTTCTAGTTGTTTTTTTGATAAAGTGTCATGTAATAAAACACCTATTTCATTTCTGAAAAAATAACCGCCTTCAGGAATTTCATTTGCTAAGAATAAAAAATCATATTCAGGTTTTGTATCACATTCCTTTTCTAAAGTAACTGTGGTATTAAAAATAAGAATGTGATGCCTTTTATTAAAAACATCAATCGAATCTTTTAAAACATTAAGGGTATTTAATTTATTGAATACTGTTGTGAAGCGTGGGTGTTCAATTTTCACCTCGGTGTATTTTATCTCTTTATCTATCAAGATAAATTTACCAGTATAACCCTTAAGTCTACTTTTGAATTTATCACAGCTATTATGCATCTTTAATACTATACTACGACTTCTGTCATTCGTAAATAAAGTGACTTTTACGAAATCCATTTCATAACTTTTATCGAAATGCAAATCGAAATTTGGAGTAATAGTTATGAATTGAGTGGTTTTAGAATAAACCGAAGTAACACTCAGTAAAAAGAGGCAAAGAGATAATATTGATTTACTCATGAGCCTAAAAATATAATTAAGCTTTGGATTCTCAAAGCATCAATACGTTTTAGATTAGGAAATTGAAATAATAATTGATTGAGAAGAAAGGATTGGATTAAAACTTAGGACAGCTTCCACATGCCTTTCCCTTTCTTTTATACTTTTTACAGCACTTCTTTTTCTTGTCACAAGCCGATGACAACTCAGTATTGAGTTGTAAGTCGTTTGGAAAGTTGAGCTGTTTTATTTGCATACTTCAAAATTAAGCTGAAGTAAGAAAACTCACAATACCTAAAAGTAGGTAATATTCAAATTACGAAAGGAAATTAAAACTGAAAGGGTATTGGTATACATTCCCATTATAAGTTCTTATAGCCGCTATAATAGGAAACAAGGAAGATATTAATGCAAGTAGCGGATAGAGTATAAATCCAAGAAAACCAAAAGTTAAAAAAGTCAAGATAAAAACAACAAATCCTAATAACATCATGTTGATTTGCCAATTAGCAGCCTTTTTTGCTTCTTCATGAACTTCATAATTTTCATCTCTAGAAAATGCCAATATTATAAAAACAACTATTAACCCTCCAAATGGAATTAAATTAACGAAAATTGATAGATGTGCTGCCAACTTTATTGGTTCTGGGTTGTCGTTTATTATACTCATAATTAGATGCTTTTTAAAAATTTAGGATCAAGATTATTAATGATTAAAGAACCATCTTTAAAATCTCCTAAAGCAATAACCACTGAAACTAATTGGTTGTTGATTTGAAGTAAAAGTGTTTTATTGATACTCTGTAAAGTATAAGTCCTAAGTGCTTTCACTCCTTCTGGGATCAGTGTTATTTCTAATGAGTTCCCATTTATAGTATAACTTTTAATTGCTCTAGATAGATTTAAAGTTTCTTTATTGTTCTTTTGAAATAGAAATACTTCTTTCTGTTGTTTCTTCCAGACGAATGAATCGTTTTTATCTAATAATAGATCCTTTTTGTTGTTCTCTATAAAATCTTTTAAAAGTTGTTGCTTCGATTCATTGATTTTCCATCCTATAAATCTTGGATTGGAATCTATATTTAAACTGGTATATAAGGATTGAAGTTCTTTTTTCTTTTCAAGATCATTTTCGAATTCAGCTAAACGCTCAAAAGTCATTTTTACATGAATAGCTTTACTTACTTCAAAGGAAATTTTATTTGTGTTTTTTTCTTCAGAAGAACAAGAAAAAACTAATACTAAAAGAAAAATTGAAAGGTATTTCATGTGTCGTATTTCTTGCAAAATTAAAGAAACAATTTGATTTCAAATAATAAGTGTTAACAAGCATATAATAATGGGTAGCATATATCAGCTAACATTTTGTTATTTTGGTTAAAATTATCACAGTGAAAAAATTAGTTGTCAGATTTTGGATTTTATTTGTTCTTGCGATAGGTCTTTCTATCACGTTTTTCTATGGTATAGAGAATTGGGGTTTACTTGGAGATATGCCAAGTACAAAACAATTAGAAAATCCTAAGTTTTTTCAAGCTTCAGAAATTTATTCTTCAGATGCTAAGCTAATAGGGACTTATTATACTCAGAATAGGATAAATGTAGAATATAAAGACTTACCTAAGCATATTATTAATGCATTAGTCTCAACTGAAGATAGAAGATACTTTGAACATTCAGGAATCGATTTTCATGGATTACTTCGAGCTGTTTTAGGTTCTTTTGTAGGAGGTAAAGGAGGAGGAAGTACAATTTCTCAACAATTAGCAAAACAACTTTTCACAAAAAAGCCAAATCGAAATTTCGTTTTACGTGTAGGTCAGAAATTTAAAGAATGGGTGATGTCTGTGAAAATAGAAAGACTTTACACGAAGGAAGAAATTCTAACCATGTATTTCAATATCTACAACTTTCATAATTCTGCAGTTGGAGTTTATAATGCCTCTAGAGTTTATTTTAATAAAAACTTGAAAGACTTAACAATTGAAGAATCTGCTTCTTTAGTAGCAATGTTTAAAAGTCCGGTAAATTATAATCCTTTAAAATATACAAAAGAGAATACTCGAAGTTTAGACAGAAGAAATGTTGTAATGAAGTTAATGGCAAATGCAGGACGAATTACTTCCGCTCAATATGATTCACTATCCTTAATACCAATAAAATCTTCAAAAATCGATATTTCAGATAGGAGCGAATATGCAGCTTACTTCAAAGAAAATGTAAGAGGGTTCATGAAAAAGTGGGCAAGAGAAAATGATTATAATCTCTATACAGACGGATTAAAGATCTATACAACCATCGACTCTAGAATGCAAGCTGCAGCAGAGAAAGGGATGATCAAACATTTATCTAAAAATCTTCAACCTGCTTTTGTAAAAGAATGGAAGAATAGAAAGAATGGACCATTTTATTTTAACACAGGAATCAAAGAAAAGGAAAATAAGAAATTACAGAAAATCCTTTTCCGTGGTATGCATCAAAGTGATCGTTATCAAAAAGTGTATTACAGACAAAAAGATTTGATTGCATCTTATTCCGAATATAGTGATCACCAAGGTCCATATTTAAAAATAACAGATTCTTTAGAACGATATAAAGGAATGGTTCATGAGAAAGAATTTGAATTGAATACATTAAAAAGGAAAGACACCCTGAAGTATTTCGAATCTGCATTGATCGAAAAATATCAAGAAGAATTAGATGATATTTTAGAAACATATGATGATTATAAATCAGAGTCGAAAAAATTGAAAGAAGACGTAATTGAATCTTACGCCGAATATCAAAAGTTGCTCAAACCTTTCGATGATTCTATGAGTGTTGTGTTTTCTAAGAAAATTGACATGAAGATCTTTACTTGGAAAGGTTCTAAGAAAGTTAAAATGTCGCCATTAGATTCAATATTCCATCATAAAAAGTTTTTAAAAGCTGGATTATTAAGTATCGATCCATTAACTGGACATGTGAAAGCTTGGGTTGGAGGAATTAACCATGGTTATTTCAAGTATGATCATATTAAAGCAAAAAGACAAGCGGGTTCTTCTTTCAAGCCCTTTATATATGCCGCTGCTATTGAATACGGAATGGACCCTTCAACGCTTATAATGAACAAAGAAGTTACTTTTCATAAAGGTGAATATGGAATACCTAAATCATGGACGCCTTCTAATAGTGGAAAAGGGAATCTGGAATATGAGTTGATTACCTTAAAAACTGGATTGGCTAAATCAATAAACTGGGTAGCTGCAGGTTTAACAAAAAAATTAGGGGTTTATACAGCTATAGAATTTGCAAGAAGATTTGGAGTGGAAGGAAGATTAGAGCCAGTTCCGTCAATTTGTTTAGGTACAGCAGACGTTTCCCTGTGGGAAATGGTTGGTGCTTATACAGCATTCGCAAATAAAGGGGAGCGTTTCGAACCTGTTACAATTTTAAGAATTGAAGATAAAAACGGAAAAGTATTATTTAAAAATAAACCTGTAAAGCATAAGGTGTTAAGTGAATCATCAGCAGAACAGATGTTAACCTTAATGAGAGGTAATACTGAATCGTATAAAGAAAATGATAAAACAATAAGAGGAACGGGGCAAAGATTAAGAAGAAATTTACCCTATGGTAATTTCAATAAAAATATTCCTATTTCTGGAAAAACAGGAACAACTCAAAATAGTTCAGACGGTTGGTACATAGGTATATGTGAAAACTTAGTAACTGGAGTTTGGGTAGGTTGTGAAGATAGAAGTGCTCATTTTAGAAGCGGTTCATTAGGGCAGGGAGCTAATATGGCACTGCCTATCTGGGGGTATTATATGAAAAAAGCAATTAAGATAAAAGCCGATTAAAAAACCATCATTCCGGTATCTTTTTTCATTCTTTTATATTTCTTTTTTCCACCTACACAGTATTTACCACTACTACACGAGCAGAGCGTTAATGTGAACGCAACCAAACAAATCATAACTTTCTTAACCATGTTTAAGAAACGTGATGCCTTTTAACTTTATTATACGCTTTTGGATTCGTAACTTTGCAACATGCGTGAATTTGATGTTCCAGAGTTTTATAGAAGCCCAATAATTTCTCGTTTAAAAGAAGTTAGGAAATCGATCGATCCTAAAAAGAAAGATTTTACGCCAACTCAGCTTGATTTCGGACCAGTGAGGTTTCAAATCGCACGACATTTTGGATTCTGTTTTGGAGTTGAGAACGCAATTGAAAGAGCTTATAAAGCCATAGAAGATAATCCAGATAAGCGAATATTTTTTCTTAGTGAAATGATTCATAACCCAATGGTTAACGAAGATTTACAATCAAGAGGAATTAAATTCATTCTAAATACTCAAGGAGAACAATTGATACCATGGGATGATATTACTCCTGAGGACATGGTAATAATACCAGCTTTTGGAACTACGCTAGAAACAAAGGAACTCTTATCAAAAAAAGGAGTTCATACAGATGAGTACAATACAACCTGTCCATTTGTTGAACGTGTTTGGAAGATGAGTGAAAAGCTTGGAAACAAAGATTACACAATTGTAATTCATGGTAAGAAAAACCATGAAGAAACAAGGGCAACGTTTTCTCATGCAACTAAAGAAGGACCTGCTCTTATTATTAAAAACTTAACGGAAACAAAAGCTTTAGAGCAATACATTAGAAAGCTAAAACCAAAATCAGAATTTTATAAAGAATTCGAAGGTCAGTATAGTGAAGGTTTTGATCCTGATGTTCACCTTGTGAAAATCGGTGTTGTTAATCAAACAACAATGCTAGCAAGTGAAACTAAAGAGATCGCTTCGTATGTTAAAAATGTAATTGAAGAGCTTTATGGTAAAGATCAAAAGAATTTTGCTGATACAAGAGACTCTTTATGTTATGCAACAAACGACAATCAAAGTTCAACATATGGTTTACTTGAGAAAGGAGCTGATATGGCAATTGTAGTAGGTGGGTATAACAGCTCAAATACAACGCATTTAGTAGAATTGTGTGAAGAGAAATTTCCAACCTTTTTTATCACAGGTGAAGAAAGAATTTTATCACAAAATGAAATTAATCATTTCGATTGGAGAAAAAAGGTCGAGCTTAATACAAAGCAGTTTTTACCTCAAAAAGAGAAGATAGATATTATATTAAGTTCAGGTGCGTCCTGTCCAGATTCAACAGTAGAAGCGGTTTTAAGAAAGATCCTTTCTTACTACCCGGAAGCTAGAGATGTAAGTGAAGTTTTAAAAGAAGTAGAAGATTTATACGCAGAATAATGAGTTTATATAAAGCAATCATCAAACCGATATTTTTTTCGTTTCAACCAGAAACGATTCACCATTTTGTTTTTAACTTTCTGAAGATATCAAGTAAGATACCTGGTGTTTCAGCAATTACAAAATCAATTTATAAAGTATCAGATAAGAAATTAGAAACTGAAGTTTTTGGTTTGAAATTCCCTAATCCAGTCGGTTTAGCTGCTGGTTTTGATAAGGATGCTAAACTTTTTGACGAGTTAGGAGACTTTGGTTTTGGTTTTATAGAAATTGGGACTTTAACACCGAAAGGACAACCTGGAAATGCAAAACCAAGATTGTTTAGAATTCCTGAAGATGAAGGATTAATTAACAGGATGGGATTCAATAATAATGGTGTGACTGAAGCTGTTGAAAGATTGAAAAATCGAAAGACAAGTATTATTGTTGGAGGAAATATAGGAAAGAATACAGGAACAGATGCAGAGAAAACAGACGATGATTATGTTGCTGTTTTTAATGAGTTGTTTGATCATGTTGATTATTTTGTTGTAAACGTAAGTTGTCCAAATGTTGGAAACCTAACGAAGCTTCAAGAGAAAGAACCATTAATGAAACTAATGGGAAGAATTTCTGAAATCAATAAAAGTAAGCCAAAAGCAAAACCATTATTACTAAAGATTGCTCCGGATTTAAGTGAGCAAGAATTAGACGATGTAATTGATATCATCAAAACTTTAAAATTAGATGGTGTCGTTGCTGCAAATACTTCTGTAAATAGAGAAGGGTTAAAAACTAAAACGGAACGTTTAGAAGCAATAGGTTGGCCTGGAGGTTTAAGTGGAAGACCAGTTGGAGATAGATCTACGAAAGTGATTGAATACTTGTATAAAAATTTAGGAGATGAATTCCCTATTATTGGAGTAGGAGGAATTCATTCAGAAGAAGATGCTTTAGAAAAGTTAAAAGCTGGCGCGAAATTAGTACAGATATACACAGGGTTTATATACGAAGGACCTGGTCTAGTAAAACGTATTAATAAGGCAATTTTAAAATGAAGTATTTCTTAAGTATCATTATTCTTTCATTTTTTTTAAGTTCTGAAGCGCAAAAATGTGAAACGTTAACGCTTGATCAAGAAATCCAATTAACTCAAAATATTGCGTTAGTTACTATAGGTGGAATCGTTAACGATTCTATTGAGGTAAACGTGATAAAGAAATGGAAAGGGGATTCAATCTTAAATAGCTTCTTAATTTCAAAGGAAACGTTGTTTTCTGATTATATCTTATTTGACTCGTCTAAAACATACATGATGTTTTGGTATAATAATTTACCTGTAAATAAATGCTCTAGGACTTCACAATACAAGTATGTTCATTTCGAATATCATCTTGATATAAAGTTTAATGGAGGAAAAGTAGTAGATGTTTTAACTTATGATTCTTTAAAGTATAATAAGAATAACATATTCAAAACTGTAAAAGGTGTTCAGTACGATCAATCTGAAGGGAATTACGCATTTTATAACTTGACATCGCAAACGATACAGCCCTTTAATAAATTACCTAAAGAAACTTCTAAGTACAATCCTATTAGATATTATGAAGTTGATTCTAATATTAAGACTTCATCTACAACTTATATAAAAGTTTTTGCTGTGGGTAAATCTTCAAAGGAGATTGCAGTAACAAATAAGATTAAGAAAGAAGTTTTAATCGGGATCTATAAATAATAAGATCTATTTACTAATCTCTTCAATTAGCTTAATTACTTCCAGTCCTTCTTCGGGAGAGATCAATAGTTTTCCATCTGAATTTATTACTTCAGATAGATTTTCATAAAACAAAGCATAATTTCCAACTTCAGTTATTATCGTTTCTTTTTTTTCTTTGATTGAAATAACACCATGGTTGTCTGCAGTGTCAATTCCTATAGTATCCCAATTCCAGTTTCCTGAAGCTAGTCTTTGTTCTTGAGGATCGTGACCTTGTTTGATAAATTCACCGGAACTACCTTTCATGATTATAGTTGGATAATCAGGATTGTCAGTAAGCATATCAGAAATCATTCTAGCTTTGAAACCTTCATATTCGAAAGTAATATCAAAAAAGTCATTTACAACGCCATTCTTTCTTTGAACTTGAAGATCTGAAACGATTTGCTTTGGAGTTCCGAACAAATAAAGATAAGCGTCAATAAAATGAGCTCCTATATCATATAACAGTCCAGCAGCTGGATAGTTGGATTCTTTCCATTTCTTAGGGCCAGGCTCAGGTCGGTATCGTCTTAATTGTAATGTAATCTCTTTAAGATCACCAATCTTTTTTTGTTCGATTATCTTTTTTACTGTTAAGACATCACCTTCTAGTCTTTTGTTATGATATACTGTGATTAGTAATTGTTTTGCTTTAGCAAGTTTTATTAATTCCTCAGCCTCTTTAACCGTTGAGGTGAAAGGCTTCTCTACAACAACGTTTTTTCCTGCATTTAAAGCCTGTTTACACATTTCAAAGTGTAAGTAGCTTGGTGTGTTTATAATTACTAAACTGATATCACTATCCAATAATTCTTCAAATGATCTTACAATTTTTGAATTAGGATATGTTTGAGAAGAAATATTCTTTGTGCGTTCAAGAATTACTGTTAATTCAAAGTCTGGATTATAATCAATAAATGGTGCGTGGAAAATTCTACCACTCATTCCAAAAGATGCCAATCCAGTTTTTATTACGTTAGAACTCATATTCTAAAGTACAGAAATAATTGATGTGTTCTAATTAATTGACAGGACTTATATAAGACCAGCTTTTTCTGCGATCTTTTCTGCACATTTTTGCCCATCGATAGCTGCACTCATAATTCCACCTGCGTAACCAGCTCCTTCAGCGCAAGGATACAATCCTTTCACTTCAACATGTTCAAAGGATACTCTATCTCTTGGGATTTTTACGGGACTACTTGTTCTTGATTCCGTAGCATGTAAAACAGCTTCGTTAGTATAGTATCCCCTCATCTTGTTTCCAAAATCTTTAAAAGCTTCAGCAATAGATCTTGAAATAGCTTTAGGTAATACTTCTCTTAATTCAGTAGAGATTATACCGGGTTGATAGCTCGTGTTTGGAAGTGTATTACTCACTCTTCCATTTACAAAATCAACCATCCTTTGTGCAGGAACAACTTGAGATTTACCACCTAATTCCCAAGCACGTTTTTCAACTGAAGCTTGATAAGCCATTGCTGAAAATGGACCTTCATTTTGAAATGGTTTGAAATCATGTTCATCAACAGCTACAACAATTCCAGAGTTTGCATAAGGATTATTTCTTTTACTAGGGCTCCATCCATTTGTAACAACTTCTCCTGGGGCAGTTGCACAAGGTGCTATAATTCCTCCAGGACACATACAAAAACTGTAAACGGGTTTGTGTTTTGTTTGTGCTACTAAATTGTAAGATGCAGGAGGGAGGTATTCACCTCTGTCATCACATTTATATTGTATCGAATCTATTAATTCTTGTGGATGTTCAATCCTTACTCCTAAGGCAAATGGTTTTGATTCAATCAAAACACCTCTTTTATGAAGTTGTTTGAAAATATCTCTAGCAGAGTGACCTGTCGCTAAAATAACATTATCACTTATGAATTCTTTACCATTAGCAACAACACCTTGAATTTGATTTTCTTTGATAATAAAATCTTCAACTTTGGTGTTGAAATGAACTTCTCCACCACAGGATAAGATATACTCTCTAATATTTACGATTATATTTGGAAGTTTATTCGTTCCAATATGAGGATGAGCATCTACTAAAACATTTGGCTCTGCGCCATGTTCTACTAAGATTGAAAGTACTTTATTTACATCACCTCTTTTTACAGATCGTGTAAATAATTTACCATCCGAATAAGTTCCTGCTCCACCTTCACCAAAACAATAGTTAGATTCAGGATTTACAATATGTTCTTTATTTAATGCTGCCAAATCTCTACGACGATCTCTAACGTTTTTCCCTCGTTCTAATACAATTGGTTTTAAACCATGTTGAATAAGTTCGATAGCAGCAAACAAGCCTGCAGGACCTGCTCCAACTATAATTACAGGTGTTCCTTTTTCAACATCGATTTGCTTTGATAATTCAAAACTTGTAACAGGAATCTTTTCTTGAATTCCAACTTGAACTCTTAATTGAAAAACTACATTTCTCGATCTTGCGTCAACACTTCTTTTTAAGATTTTAAAATCAGTAATATCTTTCTCGTCTATTCGAAGTTGTGATGCTAACTCTATTTTGATCTTAGCAGGGTTATCAATGTAATTTGGACGAATTCTGATGTTGGTTTCTTTAAGCAAAAGACAGAGAGTTATTACCCTTCAAAGGTAAGTGAGATAGAAAAAGTTCTTGCTGTAATCTTATCAATTACACTTGTAAAACGAGTATTGTCGTTTATTAATAAATTATTTAAACCGTTGCTCCATTTAATATGAGGAGAGAATTTAAAGTATTCAAGGAAAAACTCAAGACCAAAGCCTACTGAGTATCCGTAATCAACATTGTCTAACCTTACTACAGCTACACCTTCATCTGCTTTTTTCTGAGATACCATATCGTAGGAAAGGAATCCACCTCCAGTTACATATGCTCTCCAGTTTCCATATCGTTCAGATTTGTATTTTAATTCTATAGGAAGTGCAAGATAAGTAGCTTCAGATTGTCTGACTTCGAGAAATGTACCCGCATCAGTTTTTAATAAATACTCAAAATCTCTTTGTCCAAAAGCTAACGTAGGAAATAATGCTCTTAAATCCCAATATCTACCAAGGTGTAAATCTGTAACAACAGCTAATGTAAATCCTGCCGTTTGTTTGACATTTAATCCTAGGATAGTATCGTTGGTATAGAGGGTATTATTTAAACCTAAATTAGCCCCCATGTAATTGAGACCAACCGAGAAACCAAAGTGAAATATTTTGTTTTCATCAAACCCTTTTAAGTTTTCAATTACACCTCTTTGCCCCGAAACGGAAAAAGTAAATGCAATTGCTAATATTAAAAGAAGTTGTTTCATTTGCTACTTTGTTCCTACGTAGATAGATGCAATTCCGAACGAGCAAGGAATAATTTTAGTGTCTGTAAAACCTACCTTTTCCAAAATGGTTGTGAAATCAGTTCCATCAGGAAATGCATTTACAGAATCAGGTAAGTAAGTGTATGCTGTTTGATCCTTAGATATAAGTCTACCTATTTTAGGAAGAATATATTTGAAATAGAAAAAGTAAAATTGTTTAATTGGGAACTTCTTAGGTTTTGAAAATTCAAGAATGACTACTTGACCATCTTTAGTTAAAACTCTATGCATTTCAGCTAAACCTTTTTCAAGATTTTGAAAGTTTCTAACACCAAACCCAACCGTGATTCCATTGAAGGAAGCATCTTCAAAAGGCATTTCTTCAGAATCTCCAACTAGTAATTCAACTTTATCTTCAAGACCTTTCTTTTTAACTTTCTGAATCCCAACTTCAACCATTCCGCTTGAAATATCTAACCCAACTACTTTTTTTGCGCCGGAATTTAAATCTTCAATTGAAAAGTCACCTGTTCCACAAGCGATATCTAATACGTTAGTTGGCTTTGTTTTCTTTAATATTTTAACAGCTTTTTTACGCCATGAAATATCAATACCCATTGAAAGGACATGATTTAAAAAATCGTACTTATGCGCAATGTTGTTGAACATTTTTGCAACTTGTTCTTTTTTAGATCCTGCTTCGTTTTGGTAGGGCTTAACTTCCGATGAATTCATATTGCAAAAGTACGAAATAAAAAACCCTAATTATTAAATCAGCTTTTAAAAATTAGCAGCTATTAAGATGCTGTTGTATAGGAGGATAGTTTTATTCTTCTGATCTAAATTGATATTGCTGATATGTTGCTCCAGAAAACCTTAAATCAAACTTGTCTGCTGCCTCCCAGTTCATTATCCTTCTCGTGTGAATATAGTTGATTGGTATTTCGATCTTGGAAAGTTCTTCATCCGTAAAGCTTTCTATGGCGGCATCTAGATTCATTGAATAAACTGCCGAATCTTTAAAGTTGATGAAGTTTATACACAAAGCATAACCGTCTCGAGCGGTATGAAAAACGATTTCACAGTTTAAGCTGTCTTGATATTTCGTTTTCCAATTGTTTAATTTGCTGCTATAGGTTGAATTGAAAAGACTGTCGTAATTCTGTAGTTCTGAATTTTTCATTGATTTTGTTGGATCAACGTAAGTTTTTTCTGCTACTTCAATAACAGGCTCAACTGGCGAAGCTATAGGTTTTGGTGTCTTTTTTTGTCCTGAGCATGAAATAATAGACAATGATAATACGCTAAGACTAAGAATTAGAAGTTTATTTAAATAGTTCATAATTACTAGTTAAGTTGAGAAACAAAAATACAATATTAATAGTACTTAAAATAAGAGATTTAATCTGAAATTAAGATGGGAAAGAAAGACAAGGAAAAGGTGAAAAAGAAGAAGAAAAAAGTAGCTAAGAAATTGAAAGCGAAAAAGGCTGAAAAGAAGAAAAAAGCTAAAAAAGTAGAGAAGAAGAAAGACAAGGAGAAGAAGAGTAAAAAAGAGAAATCAAAAAAGAAGAAGGGCAAAAAGAAAGTTGAAGGGAAGTCTGTTCAGCCAAAAAATGAAATTACTGAGGTTATTGTTAAAGTTGTAGAAAAACCAATAATAGTAATTGAAAAAAGTAAGAACTTCAATGTTAAAATCGCGACAGAAAAAATTAGAGCTTTAGTTTGTGAAAAGTCACTTTCAAGCTTTGTAAGAGGAGATGTTCGAGTGACTATTAAAAGGGCAACTGTAATTAGAAAGCGTCAGTTAATAAAGATTGGAACTTCAGATTAATAGTAATAATTATTGCCTAACAATTTCCGAAGAGCAATCTTCACTTTCATTGTGTAAACGATCAACTGCAGTAATTACATAGTTGTATTTAATTCCTTTAACAGCTGTTGAATCTAAGAAATTAGTTGATTTTTGAATACTTAAAATTTTATCTGCAAATCCACGCTTAACCTCTTCTTTTTCATCATAACGATACACAACATAATAAGCCGCTGAGTCCGTTAATGCTTTATATTTCGGAGCTTTCCATTTCAGTGAAATTCCATTTTCTTTACTTTTAATTTTCAACTTTAAAGGTGCTGAAGGTGGTACACTATCAATCCAAGTCATTGCAGGAATAAGCGCAGGGAATTTATAAATAGAATTGGTCAATACAGTTTGAAAGTTTTGATGATTCTTAACAAATGCTTGCGCTCTAAAATAGATGTTTCCGTTAATGTTTTTCTTTGTTCTTGAGATTTCAACTTGTTTAACAAGTTCATCTGTTCCTATAGATCTTCTGTTTTTTACATCTAATTTGTAAATAGCGTGTCCAACATATAAATGGTGATTGTAATCGTTCTTCGTCCACCAATCAATTAAACTATTATAATTCGCATACTTGTTTTTTGTACTTCCATATAATTGAGGAGCCATGTAATCAACCAAGTCTTCTTCAATCCACAATTTAGTATCACAATATAAATTATCATAACTCGATTGACCACTTGCTGTTTCACTTCCTAGTTTATCTTGTGTTTTATTTCTCCAAACAGCTAATGGGCTAATCCCAAACTTCACATGTGGTTTAGCGTTCTTAATTGCCATTGAAACTTCTCTTACCAATAAGTTAATGTTCTCTCTTCTCCAATCATGAATGTTATCACAACCTTGACCATATAATTCAAATTGCTTTGCATCGGGAATTACTTGCCCTTTAATAGTATACGGATAGAAGTAATCATCGAAATGAACGCCATCAACATCATAATTATTTACAACTTCAAGAACAACTTCAATAATGTAAGCCCTTACTTCTGGGATTCCTGGGTTGTAGTACTTTGAATTCCCATATTTAAAAAACCATTCTGGCTTTTCATTGGTGATGTGATCTTTTGCTACACTACTAAATCTTGTGTGAGAAACAGCTCTAAACGGATTGAACCATGCATGAAATTCCATGTTTCTACCATGACATTCATCTAACATAAACTGAAGTGGATCAAACCCATTATCTGGCGCCTGACCTTGTTTTCCTGTAAGCCACTCACTCCAAGGAGAAATTTCACTTTTATAAAAAGCATCAGAAGAAGCTCTTACTTGTGCAATTACGGAGTTGATTGAATTCTTTTCAAAGTGATTGATGATATTAACAAATTCACTTTTTTGTTGAACACTTGTTAAACCTCTTTTACTAGGCCAATCTAAGTTTGTGAAAGTTGTAATCCAAGCTGATCTAAATTCTCTTTTTGGATGATTAAATTGAAATATTTTTTCTTTTGCCGTAAAGCTATTAACGATTTCAAGTGCTTTTGGCTGTTCAATAGAAACGACATTTTCACTAGTAGGAGAAAACATAAACCCCATTGCACCAAGAAGAATAATAGCTGTTGCAAGGAAGTGTAGTCTTTTCATAAAAATATCATTAACCTCAACGAGATTGATGTCTCCCTTTAGGTTACTACAAAGGTAAGCGGGAATGAAGAGTAATATGACTAATTCTGTAAATTGTTGTTCACAATTTATTTTAAATAAAAATACTTAGAATGTAGCGTTTAAACGCAAGTTGATTAGTCGCTGTGTTAAGAAGTTTGGAACAGCATAGGTTCTGTTATTGATGTCAGATACCCATAGGTAACTCACTGTATTAGCAATGTTAAGTAAGTTAAAGACATCCATTTTTATTGTGAAGTTTTTGAAATGCCTTAACATATGTCTTTTTCCCATAGCAACATTTTTCTTCTTCTTTACAAGTAATCCGTCTTTAACAAATTGGTAACTGAATCCGATATCGGCTCTTCTATAGGAAGGCATTCTTAAAGTATTTCTATCTCTTGCTGATTCAGGGTTTCCGAAAGGTAGTCCAGTTGCAAAAACTAAATTCAAATGAACTTTAAAAGCTGGGAGGGAAGGCATCTCATCTTGGAAGTAAATTTTAAAAGAAACTCTTTGATCTGTTGCTCTTGGCATGTAACCACGGTTGAAAGAAACTGAGTCGGTAGGAGCTTGATCAAAAGTAAATCCATTTACAATCTTTTCACCACTTGCATTATAGTATTCGTAATAATCATCATTCTTGATGTCTTCTTCCGTTTTCATGTATCCAATGCTTAACCATGATTCTAGTCCTTTTACAAATTGACCGTTGATTCTAGTTTCTAATCCATATGCATAAGCTTCAGCAGAATTTTCACCATAATATCTAATCCTAACATTGTCTACATTGAAAGGAATTACGTTAGTTAAATCTTTATAGTAAGCTTCAGATTTCCACGTGAATTGACGTCCCCATGCATAGAAGTCATAATCAACTCCAGCTACATAATGTACTGATTTTTGAGCAAGTACACCTTCCATTAATTGACCTTCTAGATTTCTTAATTCTCTGTAAAAAGGAGGTTGGTAATAATGTCCCCAAGCCAAGCGATAGGTAAATACTGAAGAATCACTTCTATATCCTAAAGAGTCGTCAATTATATCTGATGGAGCGTAGCTTAATGAAACCCTTGGTGACACAACCAGTTGATTGTTGTAGTCCCAATAGTTGGCACGAACTCCAGTATTTATAAATAATTGATGCTTACCATTTTTCTGAAAAAACCTCCAGTTATTCTGAATATAACCACTTATTCTATTACTAATTAAACCTGTTTTTGATTTTGTGTATTCAGCAAATTCCAAATCATTTTTGCTACCTAATGGAACATTGTAATTTGCAGAATCTTTATATTTCCATTCTAACAATTCATCATTAATTTCTTCATGTTGGAATTTAGCACCCCATAAAAGTTTACCACTTTTCCAGTACGTTTTTCCTTTGTGTTCTGCGTTGAAAATATTGGCTGTTAGGAAGTTCCTGGAATGATCAAGGAAAGATCCGTTCCCCAAAAGATTACCTTCTGTTCCAAATTCTTCATTACCAAAGTTGGTTTCAAGCTCATTTAGCCTATATGAACCTTGAATGTCAAAAGTTTCAGATTCTACAGTAGAAAATGCACTAACAGTCAATTTTAAACTTGTGCTATCAGATGGATTATAGTCTGTAGTAAAAGCTCCGAAGTATGTCTGGAAACGATCAATTTCTTGTCCGTCAAAATTAACTGAGAGTTGGAAAGCATTATTTATTCCTCCAAATTTTGTTCTTCTACTAACTGGGACAGATTGGTATTTATTTAGACTGATATTTCCAAGAAAACCAAATTTCAGTTTATCATTGGCTTTGTAATTTAAGAAAGTTTGGTAGTCATAAAACTCAGGACGATACTCACCATCTGTCTCTAAAGCACCTAATAAATAGGAGTTTGATTTATAACGACCTCCCATAATATAAGAGAACTTACCATGCTTATTAGCCAAGAAGAATCGAGCTCCTAAAAAACTTAAGTTAACACCTGCTGAGAAAGTATCTGGATCCATATACTTTATGCTTAAAACTGACGATAATTTATCTCCGTATTTCGCATCAAAACCACCGGCTGAGAAAGTGATACTTTTAACCATATCACCATTTACAAAACTTAAACCTTCTTGTTGTCCACTTCGAACTAAGAATGGACGATAAACCTGAATCCCATTTACATAGATTAAGTTTTCATCAAAACTTCCACCTCTAACATTATAAGCTGATGATAGTTCATTGTTACTATTAACACCACCTTGCATTTTAATGAATTCAATCCCATCATCACTAACACCTACAATTCCAGTAAGATCCCGTTTGTCTATCTCTAATTCATTTGCCTTAGATCTATTCCTTTTTGATTCTATTTCAACCTGATTGATAGCAACATCGTCGCGCTCTAATAGTTTTACTGTTGTGTTTTTAGTTTCTCCAGAATCAACTTTGAAGTTTTCACCAATTAAATGAAATTTTGAATGAATAAAAGTGGAAGAAAGCGATGTGTTTGAAGGAACAACTAATTTGAAGTTCCCTAAACTATCAGACGTAGTGTTTTGATCATTTACTTGAACAACTACATTGTTTATTGGTGCATCTTCAGAATCAATAACTTTACCTGTGTAATATCCAGTTGATTGTGCAAGCGACAATAAGGAGGAGAAAACTAAAGTAAATATTAAAATCCTTTGACGCATTTAGCAAATTTAGTGAAAAGCCTTGTAATTAGAGAAGCAATTAAATAGTTTGAACGGAGTGGGTAAAGTAATATTCTATTCCTTGTCTTTATCAAAATCTCCAGCTTGCCAAGCCTTTATCAATTTTGCCCAAGCCAACGGGTTTAAAAGATTATTTGGTGGTAGCTGACCACTGTAATATAGTTTTGCTTTTTGTTGAGCATTTAATAATTTATGATTTCCTGCAGCACCAAGATGAAGGTTAACTGCTTGTTTGTGTAAAATGTCTTTGCTTAGATTTTTTTCTGCTCTAGCTAATTCACCCTCTGGAATGTCTTTGTTTATGAAAGCTTGTTTAAACTGCTCATAACTTGGCCAGATATCAACTACTGCTGTAGCTAGTAAGAAGGTGTCACGATCCATTATTTGAATCAATGAATATTGCTGATCTTTTAATGAATCAGGAATTATATATTCAACATTCTTATATCCTAATGATGTGAAAATTAAAGTATCACCTGTATTTGCTACAATACTATAGAATCCAGAATAGTCAGAAAGTGTTCCTGTGTAGTTTCCTTTAATTAAAATACTAGCGAAAGGAACGGGTATTAAACTATCAGAACTAACTGTTATCCCAGTTATTTGAACAATTTTCTTAGTAGTTTCTTTTTGAGAAAATCCTAAAAGAGGAAGTAGAGCGAGTAGGAATATTAATTTTTTCATTGATATACTAGATTGAACTGTAAAGGTAATAGAGAAATTTTAATTCTCATGTTGTTAAAATTACAAATGTTAACTGGTGTACTCGTAATATATTATACCGGACATGTTAAATAGTTGTCCTGTCTTGCTTTAGTCACTAGCCAATACTTGATTCCGGCTTTTTTAGGGCATATATTGGAGTAAGAAACTTTAAAACTTTAACTGCCTTATGAGAAATTTTACAAAAGCCAATTATCTTACAATAATTTTATTGTTTACTATTTTATCTAGTCAAGCTGGCCAGGCTTTTCGAGTAGTAGGTTATTTGCCAACCTATAGATTTTCAATTGTAAACACTATTGATTATTCTAAACTTACGCATGTAATGGCATCATTTGCAAATCCGAATTCGAATGGTGAATTTATATTTTCACATGATTTAACGAACCTAGTAACTAAAGCGCATGCTAAAAACTGTAATGTGTTTATATCTATTGGTGGTGGAGTATTAACTCAAACGGTTGAAGATATATATAGAAATAA
>CAWVWF010000044.1:0-19553 GCA_963933885.1 uncultured Flavobacteriales bacterium
AGATGCAATTGCTGCCGTAAAATATTACGGAGCAAATAACGGTCCTCTGTTTATTAATGCTAAAACTAAGGGAGGATTTAACAGAGTATCAACCAATGACGACGGAAAGGCGGATGATCGAGCTGTTTTGAACATCATGCAGGCGTTGTTGTCTTGTGTGGCAAATAATCCTGGAATGGCGAAGCACTCAAACCTATTGAATGGGTTAAAATTTGAAACTTCAAAATTTTTCCCTGGTGATGCTACGCCTCCAACAAATTCGGCAGTAAAATACAGCGCAAAAATAGACGGTACTTTGAACAAACAATGGGGAACTCCTAGAGGGTTTCAAAGTGAGGCCAAAACAGGTCAAATGATTCAAGGTGAAAGTTGGCCTGCTAGGCGACCAACGGGTTGCTACTTAGCACCTGGAAGTATTGGAGAAGTAACTGTTCCTAGTGCGATTGTAAACAAGGGATATACTATTTTGGTGGGAGCTCATACGTGGTCGAAGTTTAAAAAATCGAAGATCCAACGATTGGATAATTGTTGGGCGAGATATCCAATTACGAGTACTACGATGAAAATTGCCAACCCTTTAGGTGGTAGTGTTTATATAGAAGTGCCATATGGATCCAGCGATGGGTTACAAACGGTAGAGGTTTCCAATGTGATAAAAGCTCCTTACTACTCCAATTTACCGCATCGAAAAACTTCGGATGCTGATTGGAAAAATACGGAAAGAAAACATTTAGGACCGTGGACGGATTTTGAATCGGAAAAATTTATGATGAGCGTTCCTACCAATTGGATATACAACTACGACGGCGCTGAGGAGGTGATGAAAAAATGGGATTTGGCAATGGAAGGTCAGCATGAGTTGAATGCAGTACCCGAAAGCAAACGAAATGCGGTTACGCTTTTTGTGCAGGTGGATCTTTCCATAGCACACGGTGCCTATGGTGTTGGATATCCACAGGTAAATCAACAATTCAATCCCGATCATAATGCTAATGGTAACAGTAGTCACTGGTGGCTTCATGATCCCTTTGGATGGGATGTACTGTACCACGAAATGGGGCACATGCAAATGAATCCTATGTTTCCGGGTGAGACAGAATCAATCGTTCATGTGCCTTTAACCTACATTAGGAATGTGAAATTTGGACAGGACATCGATTATGCTTTTGACCATTCGAGAGGAACTGATGCAATAAACAATACCAGGGAAAATACTGCTATTTCGTGGATGATTAGAGAAAATTTTAGAGACGGCAAACCAATGGACCGTACCAATGCTGAAACAAATGAAATCCGTTACCAGCATAAAGGACATGCTAAGTATGCTGAGGTAGCTGCTCTTTTTGGCTGGAAAGTAATTACTGATGTAGCATTGGAGGATAACTTAGATTATATGGGGACATCGCCTGCAATAGATATGTCGTCCTTACAACATCAGGATAAGCGTATTTTTCAATTTTCCAATGCAGCAGGGTTTGATTTAACACCGCTAATGCATTTTTGGGGGATGCATCCTTACGATCGAATTAAGCTGCAAAAGTTTACAGCTTCCCATAACTTACCTCCATCAAAGAAAATTTGTGAGCGGTTGGAGCATTACAAGAGCATCATGGCAATGGACAACAGTGACTTTATGGATCACTTCGAAACATTATATCCAAATCTACAAGGTGGTGGAAACCCGAACTATGCTATTGGCTGGTACAATGCCTGGAGAGATAAATACAACAATGCACATGGCGACTCTGCCTTAGTTGCTATGCAGGATATTATTGCCATGTACTTCCCACAAGGTTGCCCTGGTGATTACGATTGTAACAATGATTTTGGCGGTACAGCAAGTGTTGATTTTTGCGGAGTTTGTGCGGGTGGAAATACTGGGAATGTACCGAACACAACTTGTACAACCGATTGTCATGGAGACCCTAATGGTACAGCTTTTATAGATGGTTGTAATGTTTGTGTTGAAGGTAACACAGGTAAATCAGAATCTGTTAGCGGAATTCCTCCGGGCTATGTTTTTCTTGGAAACGAAGGTGATACTAAAACTCTTCCTTCAAAAAGTGATGTGATATATGGAATACCCTGTAAATGGCTTTCTTTGTCTGGTGTTTCAGGGAGCATTGCTATAAACACTGGTACTTTTAATGGAGATCCTGCACCAGGTTATCCCAAAAAGGCCTACTATAAACCACATAACCTGGCAGATTGTAACGGTGTAGCAGGAGGATCGGCAAGCATTGATAGTTGTGGAGTTTGTGCTGGTGGAAATACAGGGAATGTACCCAACTTAAGTTGTAAAGTTGATTGTAATGGCGATGCCAATGGAACAGCTTTTCTAGATAGTTGTAACATTTGCGTTGAAGGTAACACCGGTAAATCAAAAATTGTTAATGGAATTCCTGATGGATATGTTTTCCTTGGAAATGAAGGTGATACAAAAACCCTTCCTGCAAAAAGTAATGTGGTGTACGGACATGGCTGTGGATTTGCTTATGTGTATGGTGTTTCAGGGAGCATTGTTATAAACAATGGTGTTTTTGGAGATCCTGCACCAGGTCAAGTTAAAAAAGCCTATTACAAACTTCTTGATGCGGCGACATCGATTAATGAGCAGACAACAGTTAGTGGTTTAAATATTTATCCTAACCCTGTTCACGATCAATTGAATATTGTCGGGGAATTCAGCAAGTGGAATTTAACTGATTCCAAAGGTGCTTTTATTAAAGCAGGAACTGAGAAGGTTATTGATGTTAGCGCTTTAAGTCCGGGAGTATATTATATAAATGTGAATGGGAAAGTGAATAAGTTTATAAAGATTTGATTATAGTCAATAATTCGGAATTATGTAGTTATTTAAAGGGGGGTGAGGTGCAATATGCACCTCACCTTTTTTTTGTTTTTATAGGAGAAATGTTCCGCGTTATTATATCGACAAAAGAGTTTTTAAAAAGAATGATGAGAGTAGAAAATGGAAAAAAATGGGTGTAATGGAGGATGTGATTTTTTAACATTTATTCTTGTTATTACTTGTAGAGGTGTTTTTGTATCAAAAAAAAGCACATACCTGTTTTCCAAGACCACCGAGGAGAAATATGATTTGATAATCATTTCAAATTAATTTAGGTATTCTGTTGTTCGTTGTGCTTGGTTATTTCAGCCTGCTCCAAACAGCCGATCGCAGCGAATAACTGAACACAATTGAATTCGACACTAGTAAAGAGGTGAACATCTTTGAAAATAGAAAAGGTGAACAAAAACATGTCCAATCAAATTAATTTATTTCTGGATAAGGGATTTGACATATTTCTTTGTCTATACAATAATGATTTAAAATTCGAACTGCTTAAACACCCAAACCATGAAGCTTAAATTACTAGGATTAATTTGTTTTTTATTATTCAACGTTTCCACAAAAGCAAACACTTACACCGTAACAATTCCTGGAAATTGGGGTGGATGTGGTGGTGCAGGCTCTTTTTCCGCAGCTCTTTGTGCAGCTGCTTCAAACCCAGGAAACGACATTATTCAATTTAATTTGCCTGGTGGAACAATTATTACAGGTTGGCCTTCAACAATAACAGATTCAGATTTGTTAATAGATGGTTTTTCAATAATTGACGGTCTTCCAATTGTTTCGACAATATCAATGGTTTGTACGGGAAATAATGTGGAATTTAAAGGAATTAATTTTCAAACAGCAACACACTCACTAGATATATCAGGGTCCAACAACATTGTAAGAAATTGTAGTTTTGCTACTTCAGGAGCAGGTCAAAATTCATTGTGGATTAAAGGTGGAACTGGAACCCAAGTTATTAGTAGCACATTTACCGCATCTCAATTACATGCGATTTCAATTGAAAACGGAGGAAGTCATACCATTGACGGTTGTACAATTTCCAACAGTAAGGATATTGGAATCATGGTTAGAGGAGCTGGAAACAACACTGTAAAGAATACTACTGTTGAGCTGGGAAGTAAAAACGGTATTGGTGTTGAAAACTGCAATGGAAACACTATTGAAAACTGTATTACGAGAAACAACACATGGGCAGGAATTGTGCTTGTCCCAACTTGGGATGGACCTATTAGCACATATTCTAATAACAACATAATTAGAAATTGTGAAGTACACGGAAACGGAGAAAATGGTATTGAAATATTAGGAGAAAACAACCTCGTAGACAAGACGAGAATTTACGATAATTGTACTGCCGCTAAAGTAACGGCAATTTCAGCCGATTACACCTATGCAGGGGTTAAAATTAAAGGAGGAACAAATACAATTCTCGCTTGCTATGTATACGACAACAAAGCTAATGGTATATTAATAGATCGATATATTCATTCAAACGGAATAACCTTTATTGATGATGCTGCCGGTTCAATTGTTAAAAATTGCTTAGTAGGTCGGAATTCATCAGGGGCTTATATAGGGAACAACTGGAATGGAATATTTGTACGTTATTCCAATAATGTTACTGTTGAGGGGTGTCTTGTAGTGAGTAATGGTAAAACTGCTAACAATCTTGCGAAAATAAGTGGGGTAAGGTATCAGGAGGTAACTGGAGGGGAAATTAAGGATAACTTTATCGGAACAGATGCTACAACAAACACCACACTTGGAAATGCTTTTGATGGTATTACATTACATACAAATGCCAGTAATATACTAATATCGGGTAACACAATTGGTTTTAATGGATCAACAAGCTCGTACGGTAATGGTGGCGGAATTGCACTCAGGGGTGCATCAAACAACAATACGATACAATCGAATAACATTGGAATGCTTGCAAATTTGGTGGACATCGGTAATTATGATTACGGTATATCCATCGAGGGGTGTTCTGGTAACACAATTGGTGGAAATTCTGCTAACCTTGGAAATTACATAGGTCATTCTAAAAATACAAACGGTACACCTGGGCGTGGAGTTTGGTTAGTATTACCAGGTGCTACAGGAAACCAAGTTTATAACAACACTATTTCATTTAATGCCGGTGACGGAATTGTAATTGAAAGAGGTGCAGTTGGGAATATAGTAGGTGCAATTGGTACTGGAAATACGATTAACAGCAATAATAATGGAATTGCTGTTAAAGAAAACGGCGGAGGTACTACAAACAAGAACACTTTAAGAGGTAATTCCTTTTCATGCAACACTGTAAAAGGTATTTCTTTGACCGATAACGGGAATAATTTATACGGTTTTAACGCAGGTGCTAAAATAGTTACTACCAATTCGAATGAGCCACGTACATCCTATGTTTCGGGAACCGCTCCAAACAATGCTGTGGTTGATGTGTATATGCGAGATGCAAATTGTGCAGTGCCTTGCGTAAGTAACGTTGCTCAAGGTGTTACATATATAGCAACAGTAACAGCTAATGGTACTGGATTTTGGGAATACAATTTCTCTAGCACACCTGCACTTACAAAAGCAAATGTAATTGTACTTGCTACTGAGCCTCTAGTTGCTGGTGTGGCAAACACATCAGAATTTTCAGCTTGTGTTAATATCTGTACTGCCCCTAAAAATGTTACCATTACTGGGACAAATGTTTGTTTTGGTGGTTCTGCGACACTTCTCGCAAACTCAACTGGATTAAGTCCAGCGGGAACGTACCAGTACTATTGGTACAAAAATTCAATTTCCGCAGCGAATGAAATCTTACCAAGAAATACTGTAAATGACAACGATATAGTGGTTAATTCCAACGGCACATACTTAGTTGTAGTGAGTGAAACAAGTGATCCTGCATCGTGTACCGGAACAAGTGCCCCTTTTGTATTTACATTAAATGCTTTGCCAACAGTAACAGTAAATAGTGCAACGGTTTGTGCTAGCGCTCCAACAGTAATTTTCACAGCGACTAGTGCCACTGCTACAGGATACAAATGGAGTGCAAAGGGAACTGGTAATTCTCAAACAACAACGGGAACAACAGCTGGTAATTATATAGTAGAAGTGGAGGATGTTAACGGATGTAAAGCTTCAGCAACTGGAGTGTTAACAATTGATACTGATCCTTTATGTGGCGTTGCATGTCCAGATACAACTATTGGAGGGTCTATAGCTCCTGAGTGCGCCAGCAATGGTACAATAGATTTAACAGGAATCGATGGAGGTAAAACAGGTACTTGGGTAATTACTTCGGGTCCGGCAGGCGCTTCCATTTCAGGAGGGAATACGTTCAATGTAAACAATACCGTAGGGGATTATGTATTAACTTTTCAAATAGTAGGAGCAGGAGGAGCGTGTGATCCACATCCTACAAGGACGATAAAGATTTTAGAATTACCAACGGTAACAGTAAACAATGCTACCATTTGTACAGGGAACTCAGGAGCAACTTTTACAGCAACTCATGGGAGTACAGGGGGAAGTTATTTATGGAGTGATAACGGTACTGGAACAGCTGTAACGACAACAGGAACAGCAGCTGGAAATTATACAGTTCAATTTATTGACAACCATGGATGTAAGGGTTCGGGAACTGGAAAACTTACAGTAAATCCGCTTCCTGAAATTAATCTTAATGACGCTCAATTCTGTAAAGGTTCATCCCTTACTTTTGATGCAGGTAATCCAGGGAAATTATTTTCGTGGAGTCCAAATGGCGAATATACCCAAACGGTTACCGCTACAACAACGGATACTTACACTGTGACTGTTATCGACACAGCTACTGGTTGTATTAATAAAGGCTCTGCATTTGCTGAGGAAAACCCAGACGAAACAGCTACTCTTAAAATTACGGTAATGGATACCGTCTGTTTTAATAAAGGAGAAACTACTGATTTAACAGTCACATTTGATGGGACATACGGATTAGATGGAACAATAGAATGGAGCAACGGCATTACAGATGATGAAACCTCAAACTATATTGAAGCTGTAACGGCATGGGTAACGTATACCGACACTTTTAACTGTGTAGGTGTAGATAGCTTAGAAATTATAAACTATTGTACACCACCAATTGTTGATGTGCCGAATGTTTTTGTACCAGGAGGTATCTACAATCCGATATTTACACCAATTGGCAATTTGACTCCATCAGACGTACTGAGCAGTCACATGGAAGTATACAACCGATGGGGGTTGAGAATGTGGCAAACAGATGAACCTATACCTAAATGGGATGGAAAGCATAATGGAACTCTTGTTTCACCAGGTGTATATTTTTGGATTTGGAAATACAGAGACGTTACTGAAACGAATTTTACCCTAAATGGTTTTGTTCAGGTACTTCAAAATAAATAGCACTGTAAATATTATTGATGGTAATACTAGGAGGTTGATTAATGCTAATGTTTCGGGTTAAGTGGGTAGTTTAAGGAGTGAGAACATTTGTTCTCACTCTTTTTTTTCCGTATATGTATTTTACATCAATAAAAATGCACAACTCTTTTCTGACAAGAAAAAGTTTTATCAAAAAAGATAAGCAAAACTGAAATTCACAATTAATAATTCGGGACAGATTGGATGTTTAAAATATTAAACATCTAGCCATTGATCTTCTGTGAATAACAGGAAAATAAAGATTAATAAATTAGAGGCTTAAACATATAATTATGAAATTTAGGTGACGTGAATTAAAGGTATCTGTCACCTTTTATCGGGAAGGGGGACATCTTGACGTTTCGAATGTGACGTTAAATAAATTAAGTTTTCATTTTTTTTAAAAATTGAATAATCTGGTTCAAATTCTCTCCCGTCGGGAGTACATTCCTTAAAAGCTTGTAAGTTTAATTACTTACAAGCTTTTTTTTTATTTATACTTTTCGATTTTTAACCGGATAACAGAGTATTACTACTGTTTTTTTGGCAGGTTAAAGAAGAAATGAGAGCCTTTTCCGGGTTCAGAGTCAACCCAGATTTTACCTTGATGAGATTCTACGATTTTTTTACAATGTGCTAAACCAATACCAGAGCCTTCACCATTTTCAAGTCTTTGGAAGATTTGGAATATTTTCTCAAAATGTCTTTGTTTTATTCCTATACCATTATCTGAAACACAAAAAGTTAAATGATCTCCGTTGTCCATGTAACTTACTTCTGTTGTAGGGTTGTCATTGTTATTATATTTAAAAGCGTTTACAATTAAGTTTTGAAAAAGTAATTGTAATTCAATTGGCGAACCTTGAATTTTTTCACTTACAAAAGGAGGGAAGATAAGTTGGCCATTTTTCTCTTTTATTAGAAAAGAAAGCTCATAATGTAAATTAGTGAATATTGTATTAAAGTCTATGACACCTCTTTTTGTTTCCGATCCCAGTTTTGATAATTCAAGTAAGGAGTGAATTTGTGTAGTTAACCTTTTTGATGCTTTCTGTAGGAATCCAATGTACTGCATTCCTTCATCTCCTACAGCATCTTTAAAGTCTTCTTCTAATATGTCAGCGTAGCTTGAGATCGTTCTTAATGGTTCTTGAAGATCATGTGAAGTAATATATACAAATTGTTCTAATTCTTTATTCTTAAGCTGTAGTGTTTCAGAAGATTGTTCCAGTTTAGCGTGAGCTTCTTCCAAATATCTCAGTCCTTGAGCTGCATTTATAGCAATCCCGATTGAGTTATTTACTTGATTCATGAACTCGATTTCACTGTCTTTTGGTTTGGTTAAACAAGCTAATTCTAATACACCAACGCTTTCGTTTCCATGCAAAATTGGTACAATAAAAATGCATTTTGCTTTTAGTTCTCCTAGAGTCGTTTTTATTTTAGAGTATTCATCAGGAACATCATCAATTAGGATAGGCTTTTTATGAAGTGCAGCTTCTCCAATTATTCCTCTACCTACAGGTGTTTCAATAACGTTTTTTTTGTCTTTATCGAAGGCGAACAATGCTTCACAAACTAATGTGTTATTTTCAGTTATAATATGGAATGCCCCCATTGGAGCTTTGTAGTAATTTAAAAAGAAATCTAATACTCGTTTAGAGATTTGCTCTACTGATAACTCTCCCTTAAGGGATTCATAAAGTTTGTTTTTTGAAGTTTCTGTAAAATTTATTCTTTCCTGAAGTTCTTTTTGAGCTTGAATAATATTAAAACTATTTTTTAATGATCCTGTCATGACGTTAAAAGACTTTCCTAGTTCACTTAGTTCATCTTTTGCATGGAGTTGAAGTTTATGGTTGTAGTCTCCACTTCCAACAATTGAGGCGGAATCTTTTAGTTTATTAATTGGGGTAATAATCGAATTAATTGTTTTTATTGCTATGATTAAACCTATAATAATACCAACGGTTCCGAAGATAAATATGATTAGAGATATCTGAGAAAAGCTTTTCTTTAATTCATTTTGAGATTGAAAGTTTGATTCGTTCAATAACTGCTTAAGACGGTAAAGGTTTCTATTTACTTTATTTGAATGTATTGTAATTTCACCTGCAAATATATCTTTACTTTCACTAAGTTTTTTAGGCTTTATATAATCCTTTTTACTTTCTAATAAGTTTAGGATTTTATAAGTATGTTCAGTGATGGATTTTGTAGAAAGTAAAACACCAGAAGAATATTCCTTTATTTTTTTACTTGATGTTTCCTTAATGATTTTCTTTAAGGATCTAATTAAATTTGGTATTTCAACTTCTAGTATTGATAAAATTTTGTTGTTGGTTGTACTGTGATCATTTTTAGACTCTAGTTTTTTCTTTAACAGTACATTCAGAGAACTATTGATTTGTTTATATTTATCAATTGATTTGATTGCAGGCTGAATCTGAGTTCTAATAATTTCATATCTGTCTTCAGCCTTTTGCGATACAATCTGATTCAAGACAATAGTACCTGCAATAAGAACTATAAATAAACCAAAGGAGAAACTTAATTTTCTTTTTATTGTCATTCTAACTTATTTGATTTTTTCAACTTTCATTTCAGAAACATATTTATACAAAGAGAAATATACACCTCTGGACGCTCCATCCTCACCAATAGAAAGGTTGCCACATGCACCTTTATAATAAGTTGTGTTTAATAATTCGGATCTAAGCCAGTCAGAAATATGTATTTCGGCAGGCTTATTTGTATTTACTTCTTTTATGATATCAATTACTAATTTAGATGCATCCCTTGCTTGGAGAGCAGGCCATTCAGCACCTGGTTTTTCACCAAATTTTTCAATGTATTTATCAAAAAAGTCTGTTGCAAGGATTTTATTTCCATCTAGAGTTGTGAAGAATGGAAATTCGGAATCGACGATAGCACCTTCTGAATTGTCATAATACGCTTGTTCTAGTAATACTGTAGAACCAAATACCTTATTAGTGATTCCTAAGTCTCTAACTTGTTTCATAGCAAAACCGAAATTTTTATATCCAAAAAAAACATAACTATCATACCCCTCATCTTTACATTTTTCTAATTCTATTGAAAAGTCAACTTGATCCTTAGGTACTTTAATGATTTTACATTCTATATTTTCTTTATCAAGTATTTTTTTAACTGCATTAGTTCCTCTAGTCATGAAATCATTTGGAAAGTGAAAAATAACAGTTTTTTTGAGACCTAAATCAGTAATTCGGTGGCCTATTATTCCATTAGTTTCTTCGGTTCTTTTTGCGATTTTGAAAGTGTTTTTATTTAACTTTGAAAGTAGCTCGTCATTGTTTAACTGGTTTACACAGATAACTTTGTCTTCAATGATGTTTTTTTGAATTGCTACAGTTCCATCAGAATTACTGATGAAAACAATATCTATGTTGTGTTCTTTCCTAAGTTTTGTATACAACGGAAGTGCTAAATCTTTTTCCCATTTATCATCCTCTATAAAGAAGTTGATTTTAGGTTCATTTTCTTTTTTATTGGCGTTATACTCATCAACAACTAATTCTATAGCTTTAGCTGGGCCAATCCCTAGAACAGTGGCTCTAGTAGATAAGGGGCCAATGAAACCAAAATTTAATTCTTTAACTTTTTGATTGTCAGAACAAGAAAAGCTTGCAAGGGAAGAGACGATAATTAATGAGATCCCAAATATGTTTTTTAATACTTTCATAAGACTACCTATTAAAATTTGATTTTATATTCCAATCCATAACCTAAACCATAATTATCCTTTGCTCTAAAATCATTAATTCGATATTCGGCTACAAGATAGAATTGATCCCAAAAACGAACTCCTAATTGATGTTCTGAAACCCAATTGAACGAAATTTTACCATTATCTTGATACACGAAGTTTTGATCTGCAAATCCCCCTAAGTATACTCTGTTCTTAAAGGTTTTTGGAAGTATTTTAAAATTATATACGTGTTCAATTTGTGTAAATCCTTTTGTTTCTACTTGATCTCTAAATTGAATTAAATGAAAATTAACGAAGTAAAACATATTAATCTTTTTAAAGAAAGCATCAATCTTAGGAGTTTTACTAATATTCCATTTTAACCCAAATCTTAAATCATCATTAGCTGATCCTGCCCTTATTACCCATTGAGTGAAAATATCGAAAGGAAGTTTTTTTATTGGTTTCCATCTAATATTTTGCTCTGAATAATAACCTGACAAATCTGCTGTTGGATTTGAGCTTGAGAAATTAGTTAAGGAGAAGTATTGTATATTATGATCTAAATTAGCAAGAATATTCATCGTTAATTCACCATATTCACGTGTGTCGTAATATCCGTTGAAGTCTATAAATCCTGAGTTTTTATGTTTGCTTTTTGTAATTAATGGTTTTTGAACTACCTGCGCATATGTTGAGTTTATTAAGCTAATAAAAAAGACAAATATTATCACTTTGAGGTTTACCATAATTAGATGAATTTAGTATTGAAAGCTATACGTGAAAATAATATGAGATGTTGAATAAAAAGGATAAAGCGAATAATGATTTTATGCGTTAGTAATCAGTTTGAAACTCTAATGAGTTAGACAAGGTTTTCTATGATTTCGTTAACCTGTTCTATGGTGATGAATTTTTCATAATGACCTGAATAGGTGTTAGAATTTTCTATAAAATCTAAATCTTTTGGGTTTACAAGTGCTGACTGGATGTATGTTTTAATCGACGAGTTGTATTTTGGTAATTTTCTTATTTCATCCATCATCTGAAAACCAGTCATGATCGGCATATTGAGATCTGATATTATTATATTGGGAAACTCTATCTCTTCGGATTCCAATTTCTTTACAAGATCAGTAGAAGACAAGAATGTTGAGATAATTAAATTTGAATTGGCTTTACGGAAAAATCGTTTAGTTATGAATAAACCATTTTCATCATCATCAACAATAAATACTTTAATTGCTTCCATTATAATTTTTTACTTAGTATGTCTTTCCAGAATCCTATATTCCAAATTGGAAACTTTTGGAGTTCATTAATATCGAATTATTATGAAGTACTCAAAATTATCGTATGAGGTTACTTGATATTGTAATATTTTATCCTTGATTGATATGCTTAGTGAAAAACTATATAAAGGTGGTTAGGATTTAAAGTGTTTGCTTTCTTTAATTCTTTTTCCATAAGATTAAATTTCTTTCAAAATCATGTCGAAATATTGAAAATGAAATCGGTATGTTTTCTTCTTTCATAAGATATGTTACAACTAAAGTTCCAGGTTTAAGAGCTGTTAATTTGAGAGAAAGGATTTTATTGTACTCTTCATAAAGATCTATTGAAGTAGCTATTTTATTATCAATTAGTTGATCATTTGAAATGTTTTCCCAAAATGGGTTGTAGAGATAAAAACCAGTATAATTATCGAAGTCGATATTGATGAAATTGTCGTTTACGAATTTAGTATTAGAAATTTTATTTTGCTTGATTACTTTATTGGAAATCTTCACAAGGTTTTTTCTTTGTTCAACCCCAGTATATTCTGCTTTTGTTGTTAAAGCACCGATAAAACAAAATTTCCCTATTCCAGAACCAATGTCTAGTATTTTAGAATTATCATCAATGGATAACCATTCAGCAGCTTTTCGAGCAACCTTGAGAGGGGTCCAATGTAAATTGGAAAGTGATGAGATATGGTTTTTGAAAATCCCATCAAAATCTGCATCAGTTGTATTGTTGTTAAATTTTTTTAAGTCCACAAATTGTAAATTTGACACTGTAAAAATATGAATTCTAGTTTTTATACAGTACTCATGGTTCAAAAAGGTTTAGCAGATATATGAACCTAGTGACTGAAGTTTAACTACCTTTACTTCAAACAGAAATGATTTCTTATGTAATTGATCATTTCAAGATCATATTACTATGTTTAAAAAATTAGGATTAATTAGTCCACTATTAAAAGCGATTGCAGATAAAGGTTATACAGAGCCATCTCCAATTCAGGCAAAAGCAATTCCAGTTGTACTTCAAGGAAAAGATGTTTTAGCGTCAGCTCAAACAGGAACAGGGAAAACTGCTGGGTTTACACTTCCATTACTTCAATTGTTAGATAAGGGAGAAAGAACTAGAAGAAGAAAGATTAGAGCTTTAGTAATTACTCCTACAAGAGAGTTAGCTGCTCAGATTTATGATAACGTAAAAGAATACAGTACTTATATGGATATTAAGTCTACTGTTATTTTTGGAGGAGTTAATGCAAATCCACAAATACGTACGCTTAGAGATGGAGTAGATATCTTAATAGCTACTCCAGGTAGATTATTAGATTTAGAAAGTCAGAATGAATTGTCATTAAGAGATGTTGAAGTTCTAATTCTAGATGAGGCAGATAGAATGCTTGATATGGGATTTGTTCGTGATATCAATAAGGTTGTTAAATTGGTTCCTCAAAACAGACAAACTTTGATGTTTTCTGCAACTTTCTCGAAGGAAATTAGAAAACTAGCAAGTCAGTATTTAAAAGATCCAGTTTCAGTTGAAGCTACTCCTGAAAATTCAACAGCAGAACGTGTAATTCACAAAGCCAATTTAGTAAATAAGCAAGAGAAACCTCAAGTGGTTGTTAAACTTATTAAAGAAGGGAACATGGATCAAGTTCTTGTTTTTACAAGAACAAAACATAAAGCAAATAGAATAGCAGATAAGTTAAAAAAGAGTGGTATTTCTTCAGCAGCAATCCACGGAGATAAAAGTCAAGGTGCTCGTACAAAAGCATTAGCAGGTTTTAAGGATGGAAGTGTAAGCGTACTTGTTGCAACTGATATTGCAGCAAGAGGGTTGGATATTCCATTGTTGCCATATGTAATCAACTATGAGCTTCCAAATGTACCAGAAGATTATGTTCACAGAATAGGAAGAACTGGTAGGGCAGGAGCAAGTGGAGAAGCAGTATCGTTGGTAAGTCATGATGAGACTGAATATTTAAGAGATATTGAAAAACTATTAGGATTTAAAATTCCTCAAGAAACTATTCCAGGTTTTGAAAGAGGTTCTCTTGAAGATTTTTTAGAAGAAGAAATTGAGCTTAAAAAGAAGAATCAAAGTAGACAAGGAGGTCGTCCAAACCGAAATGGTAAATCAGGAGGTAATAGATCTGGAGGAGGTAAGTCTGGAGGTGGTCAGGCGAAGAAAAATAAATGGAGAAGATAATTTCTTTATGTTATTTTTCTGTTGAATTCTATAGAAAATAACCTCTATTTATAACTCAGATATACGTTTCAGTTGTTCATTCATTTTGATGAAACTATTTCTGATATCTCCATTAAGTTTCTTCTTGAGTAACGGAATCAATATTCCGTGGAATTCTTCGCTTTGAATAAAAGTTGTTGTTCCATTATTATTGTCGATTAATGTGAATTTATGATGTCCATCAAAAATTCCTGGTATTAGGAAGTGACCTAGCCAAGAGAATTCTTTATTTGGAGTTAGTGTTAAAACCTTTGGTTTAAAAGTCATTGCTTTACCGTTTGGTGGTTTCATTGTAACAGCTATTTTTTCGCCAACATTTACATCTCCGTTTAAAGTTTTGATAAATGGATTCCATGATTCATATTTGTTGAATTCTGTTAGAATTTTCCAAACTTTATTTGGAGTGGCATTAATCGTGATTTCTGTTTTTAGTTCAAACCCCATAACGTAGTTGTTTAGTAATACTGTTAAAATTATTGTAGATAAATATTTCATTCTCTTTGTATTTAAACAAAGATGGGAACGATTGAAACAGCACCTCTTGATTTAGATCAAGAAAACTCTATGTGTTGAAATAATAGATCATTATTACTAAACAAATAACGAATAGTAGTTTGAAAGGAATTCTTTTAAGAAGGGTGTTCGCCTTAAGCAGTTTCTTATTAAGAATAACTTCAGGAGACTCTTTATCTGAGTTGGTTGGTTTGGGAATAAATTCTTTTAATATTAAAAATTCACTGGCTTGCTTGAAATCTTCCCTCGCAACTAACAGTTTTACACCTCCAACTGCATTCGAAATAAATTGGTATGATTGAATTGTAAGGTTGTCTTCGGCGTAACATGTAATACCGTGAGATTCTAAGGCATGTTTTGCGATTTCCATTTCATGTGGATATAGGAAGCTGTAAACGATGACAAAATTTGAATTCATAGTTTTTGTATGTACTTTCGAATATAAGAAAACGAAAATTAATTTAGAACTTCTTTCAAATTGAAAGATTCAACTTGTTTGATGAATGACTGAAATCGGAAACTATATTAATAATCTTCCTGAGGAAAGACAGCTAGTGATTAATAAATTAAGAAAAATTATTTCGAGTAATATTCCGAAAGGCTTCCAAGAAGCGTTCAGTTATAAAATGATTGGATACGTCGTTCCTCATTCTGTTTATCCTAAGGGGTATTATTGTGATACCAAGTTACCATTGCCATTTATTAATATTGCTTCTCAGAAAAATTTCATAGCGATTTACCATATGGGAATTTATGCAGATGAAGGATTGTTAAACTGGTTTGTTGAAGAGTATCCAAAGCATTGTAAGACAAAGTTAGACATGGGGAAGAGCTGTATTAGATTTAAGAAAGTAGACCAAATTCCTTATGATTTAATTTCTGAGTTGGTACAGAAGATGAGTTGTGAGGGTTGGATTAAATTATATGAAAAAAATGTAGTTTCTAAATAAGAATTGTAATTTTACTAAATGGTATTTACTGAAATCATCAACTTTTTTATTGATTCAACTCAGAAAACACTTGAGTATTTCATTAGGCCTGATAAACGTATTCATTATTTCTATCTTTTTTCATCTCTTTTACTTTCAGGATATGTTTATTTGAAGCTTCAAAAAAAAGAGTCTTTTTTTAAGTATATCTTTCAAAAGGAAAATTGGTTAAGTAAATCTGCTTTTACAGATTATCTGTTTTTATTTTTCAATGGATTTATTAAGTTGGGCTTATTGGCCTGGATGTTAACTTGGGCGCTAGCGCTACAACTTGATCTTGGGGAATGGCTTTTAACAAGCTTTGGTCTTCCTCCAAAGGATTTTCCAGTTGGAGTTTTATTGGTTGGTTATCCGATATTGTATTTAATCCTTGGGGACTTTTCTTATTATTTATTGCATTTAGTGTATCATAAAGTTCCATTCTTGTGGTCTTTTCATAAGGTTCATCATTCTTCTACTGCTCTTAATCCTATTACTCAATATCGAATCCATCCAGTTGAATTATTCCTCAATAATTTGAGGAATATATTGATTTTAGTAGTCCTTAATTCTTTGTTTAATCACCTGTCATTTAACTATTTTAAACCACACACTGTTTTTGGTGTTAGTATACTAGTCTTATTATTCAACTCTTTTGGAGCGAATTTAAGACACTCACATATTAAGCTTACTTATTTTGATTGGTTAGAAAAGATCTTGATTAGTCCATTTCAACATCAAATTCATCATAGTAATAACCCAAGTTTGTTTAATAAAAACTTGGGATCTAAGTTGGCTTTATGGGATTGGATTTTTGGGACTCTTGTGAGATCTAATGAAGTAGATGACTTAGAGGTTGGTTTAGGAGGAGAGGATAAAGATTATGATGCTTTTTGGAAGAACCTACTGTATCCTTTTTTGGAGGTTTTGAGAATTAGAAAGAAGAAGTAAGGATAATAGTAGATCTCCAGAGTAAGAGTAATCCACTCAGAACCATCATAAGAATGAATAGTTTATGGAATATCTCTGAAGATATTTTCTTTAAAAACCTTTTTCCTATTAGTGTTCCAATAATAATCCCAACACCTAAAGTAATACCGTGTATACTCAGAGATTGTGTTAAGATATCTTTCTGACTGTAAACTAATATTTGAGCTAAACCAACGAAAAATGAATTTGCTGTTTTTGTTGCGATTAATTCTTCTTTTTCTAGCCCAGAGTTTAAATAGAAAGGGTTTAGGACTGGACCAAGCCCACCAGTTAAAGTGCCTAAAAAGCCAACTGCTAATCCAAGTGGTAAATAGTACACGTTCTTCATTGTGAAGGATTTTTTTCTTTTACCAAACCTGTATTGGAATAATGTGCTAATTAGGAATAATCCCACAACGGCTTGAAACCATTCTGTTGGAAGTTTTAAGATTATTAAACTCCCAAGCCAAACACCAATCAAAGCAGTAGGTATATAGAATAGGCTCATTCCCCAATGAATGTGTTTCCAGAATATTGTTAATCTAGCTGGACGACCGATAGTCATCGCAAGATTAATAATTGGTGCTGTAGATTTAACACCAAACCAAAAGTTTAATAATGGTAAAAGCATCATTGCTCCGCCTCCGCCTGTTATTGTAGAAGCGGAAAATGAAAGTATACCAATTAGGAATAATATGATAAGAGAATAGTCCATAAAAAAAGGCGCTGATTAAGCGCCTTTCATATTTAATATTTTTTGATGATTAAAATAAACCATTTATTTCAGCATCAATTTTATTTATGATTTCTCCTAAATGTTCTGGGTTTTCATGAAAGTGATTGTTGTCAACATCAACGATTAATATCTTACCGTCACTGTATTCGCTAACCCATCCTTCGTAACGTTCATTCAATCTATTTAAGTAATCTAAACGAATTGAAGTTTCGTATTCTCTCCCTCTTTTTTGAATGTTATCAACTAAAGTAGAAACGCTAGATCTTAAATAAATTAAAAGATCAGGGGCTTTTACCAAGCTATTCATCAAATTGAATAAAGCAAGATAATTGTCGAAATCTCGTTTCGACATTAAATTCATTGAATGTAAATTTGGAGCGAAGATATATGCATCTTCATAAATTGTACGATCCATAATAACGTCTTTACCGCTTTCACGGAATTCCATTACTTTGTTAAATCGAGTTTGAAGAAAATATATTTGAAGGTTAAAAGACCATCTTTGCATGTCCTCATAAAAATCATTTAGATAGGGAGTATCTTGAGTATCCTCGTAATGAGCTTCCCATCCATAATGTTTTGCTAATAAAGAAGTAAGTGTAGTTTTTCCTGATCCGATATTTCCTGCTACTGCAATTTGCATACAATTGAATTTTGTTAACCAATAATAGTTAAAAAGTATTAGATATTAAAGAGGAAGTTGATAAATATGTAGCTTTTCTTCTGTAAGAAGCAAAATATGTTGATTTGAGTAGTCAAAATCAATAATATTCTTAATTGGCAACTCAATTTTCTTTTTATTTTTCAAAATCATATCTTGAATTACAAGTGTATCATTTGTTACACATAGTAAATTGTCGCCAACAATATTGAAATTGTTCTTTACAATAAATGGAAGAGTTCTGAGATAACCTCCGAAGAAGTCAAATTCCATTATTCCTTTCGTACTATCTGCTAAGTATACTTTTTCTCCTTTTTCTTTTAAAAGGAAAGGGAACCAAGTCTCGTTAACAATATTCATAAGGTTTCCTGATGTTGAAATTTGATTGAATTTTGTATCAAATTTCTTTAGTTCTTGTGCATCAGTATCAAAAAGCCAAACATTATTGTCTCTACTCATTGCTATAGATTCAACTAAAGGGAGCTCAAGCTCGTTTAAAGAGATTTCTTTAGAAGTAGGAGAAAGTGTTTTGTCTAAGAATACTACGTTGTTCAAGTTTTTATCTAATACCAATATCTTTAATGCATTTTGTGGAGCGACTAAATCTACTTCCAAGTTTTTGCTTTCGAAAGTATAAAGAGAATCTAGGTCTGATGAGAATTTAATTAAATTCTTATCATTATTCGTAAGGTATATGTTTCCGAAATCATCTGTAGTTACGTGAATGAAATCACCTTTCTTTTCATTTTTCAGGATGAATGTGTCTGGACTAATTGTACAGATCAATATTGCAATAAAGATTGATATACTTTTCATGATAAAATTTCTTCAATAATCGTGCGGTCATTCTTTAAGCGAGGCACCTTGTTTTGTCCTCCAAGTTTTCCTTTATTCTTTAACCACTCATAAAATGTTCCTTTTGAAAGGGTATGGATTTTAGGAGGGCCAAGAATCATGTCGTTAAACCGCTTAGCTTCATAATCTGAATTAATAGATTTTAAAGCGTTGTCTAATGTTACTTGGAAATAATTTATATCTGAAGGTTCCTTATTGAATTCAATAGCCCATTCATGGCATCCATTCTGGTTGCCTTTTAGATATTGAGGAGCAGCTGTGTAATCGGAAATAATTGCATTTGTTTTTTTACATGCAAT
>CAWVWF010000045.1:0-19480 GCA_963933885.1 uncultured Flavobacteriales bacterium
TTCAATTCTTCAATTCTTCAATTCTTCAATTCTTCAATTCTTCAATTCTTCAATTCTTCAATTTATAAGTGATAAATAATTGATTATTCGTGCAATTGAAAAATTGATAAATAAAAAAAGCGACAAGTCCCTTTTTTTTATTTTATTTTTGATTGTAATTAAACAATCAATTCCAATATGGATTCTATTAAACAAAAAATCACGCCTCATGTTATCAGCATAGGTATATTTCTTCTTATTGCATCTTTATTTTCAATTCCTGCTTTTAAAGGAAAGAGTATCTATTCTCATGATATTACTCAGCACAAGGGAATGGCTAAAGAAATTAATGATCACCGTGAAGACTTTAATGAAGAACCACTTTGGACAAACGCTATGTTTGGTGGTATGCCAGCATACCAGATTTCTGTGTTATACCCAGGAAACTTATTAAAACACATTGATAGAGCTTTAAACCTAGGCTTACCTCATCCAGCAGGAAAGATTTTTAAATACTTAATTGGATTCTATCTCTTACTATTGGTTCTTAGAGTTCCATGGAAATTTGCAATTGCAGGTTCTTTTGCATTTGCATTAAGTTCATACTTTATTATAATATTAGAAGCAGGTCACAACACAAAAGCAGGTTCCATTGGGTTCCTACCTCCACTTCTAGCCGGGATTATTCTAGCATATCGAGGAAAGTACCTTTGGGGTGCTGCTGTAACAGCATTGTTTTTCGCTTTAAACTTAGGATCTAACCATGTTCAAATCACCTACTACATGGGACTTTCACTACTTATTTTAGGTGGTGTTGAATTGGCAAAATCAATTAAAGAAAAAACAATCCCTCATTTCATAAAAGCATCTTCTATTATATTCGGAGCTGTTATTCTTGCTGTTGGTGTTAACAATACCAACCTATTTTTAACGCAAGATTATGTTAAGGACACTCAGCGTGGACAATCAAAACTACAAGTAAAGATTGATGCTAATGAGAAAGCAGGAAAACTTGCTGAGCAAAAAAGATTAGAAGCTATTGAATTAGCAAAGTTGAATGCAGACTCGATACCTTTCAATGAGTCCGACTATTTGGCTCCGAAAAAAGCATATGCTACGCAATGGAGTTATGGAATTAATGAATCATGGACCTTGTTAGTTGCCAACTTTAATGGTGGTGGTTCTTCAGATGCAAATAAAAAAAGTGAGACGTACGCTGCGACAATGAAAAACTTAAAGCGCTACCGTTTACCTAAAAAAGAGCGTTTGAAGTATGCCGCACAAATGACAGGTAGAGCAATGTATTGGGGAAAGCAACCTGGAGTAAATGGACCTGTTTATATTGGTGCTGGAATAATATTCCTTTTCTTAATGGGAATCTTCGCTGGTAAATCACATTACAGGTGGTGGTTATTAGGAACAGCTTTATTAGGAATATTTATCGCTTGGGGGAAGAACTTCTTACCGTTCTTTCACTTCATGTATGACTACTTTCCGCTTTACAATAAATTTAGAGCGGTAACGATGGCTACCACAATTACGGAACTCGCAGTTCCTCTACTTGGGTTCATCTTCTTAAAAGAACTTCTTCTTGGAGAACTAAAGGAAGAGAAAACGCTTAAAACATTAAAAATCGTTGCAGGTTCTACACTTGGATTACTTGGTTTCTTTTATCTTTTCGGAACATCAATGTTTGATTTTGAAGGAGGATCTGTTGATCCGAATTTATTAGATATTGTTATTGAAGATAGAATAAGTCTTTTCAAATCAGATATACTTAGATCATTCTTTTTCATAGCTGTTTCTGCTACTGTAGTTTTCGCTATCATCAAGAAATCAATTAATCCACAAATCCTTGCTATTATACTTGGGGTTTCAATTATTGCTGATTTATGGACTGTAGATAGTAGATACTTGAATGAAGATAAATATGTAAAGACTAAGAAAGCTTTACTTCCTTTCCCTATTACTAAGGCAAGTAAGGATATTGAGAAAAGAGGCGAAGGACAATATAGAGTGTTTAATGTAGCTAACGGAAGATCTGGAGCCATCAATGATGCTTCAACGGCATACTACCATCATGATATTGGTGGATATAGTTCTGTTAAATTAATGATCTATCAAGACTTACTGGATTATTCATTAGGTAGAGAGATGAGTGCTATTGAAGGACTTGTTGGACAAATGAAAAAACAGATTAAACGTATTGATCCAGTATACATGACTCAACACATGGCGAAGTCTAATGTTATGAATATGTTGAATACACAGTTCATAATTACAGATGCTAATCAGCCAGCGTTTAAAAACCCACATGCTTATGGAAATGCATGGTTAGTTAAACAAACAGACTGTTTAACATCTCCTGATAGCGCATTATTCGGTTTGTCTACAACAAACTTAAAAGCTACAGGTTTACTTCTAGGAGAAGGTTTAAAATCTAAAAGTTATGCTGGAAACGGAAGCATATCTCTACTTAACTATAAAGCAAACGAGTTAACTTATTCATTCAATTCTCAAGCAGAAGAATTCGCTATATTTTCAGAAGTATTCTATACTGGTTGGAATGCATATATTGATGGAAAGTTAGTTGATCATGTTAGAGCTGATTACGTTTTAAGAGGATTAGAAATTCCAGCAGGGAAACATGAGATAGTATTCAAGTTCGAACCATCACTATATAGTACAGGAGAAAGGATTGCTTTAATTTCTTCAATACTAGTATTGTTGTTGTTTGGATTTACAGTGTATACAGAATTTAAAAAATCTAAATCTGCTCCGGCAGAAACTGTAAGTGAATAAGGTACTCATCATAGCATATTATTGGCCTCCTAGTGGTGGTGCAGGTGTACAACGATGGTTGAAATTCGTAAAGTACTTGCCTCAATTTAAGATTCATCCAGTTGTAATTACTGTTGATGAAAGCTGTGCTGCTTTTCCTAAAATAGATCACAGTTTTGATAAAGAAGTTGAAGGTGTAGAAGTTTACAAAACTCAAGCAACAGATTATTATAAATTTTACACGAAGTTTAAAGGGGATAAAAAAATCCCTCAAGGTGGAGTGCCAAGTGCAAAATCTGGCTGGAAGAATAAACTGTCCTTAGCAATTCGAAATAATTTATTCGTTCCAGATCCTAGAATTGGTTGGAATAAGTTCGCAATAAAAAAAGCAGTTGAATTAATTGAAAAAGGAGATATAAATACTGTTGTAACAACTAGTCCTCCCCACTCTACTCAGCTCATTGGATTAAAACTAAAGGAGAAATACCCGCATATTAAATGGATAGCTGATTTAAGAGATCCATGGACAGACATATATTACTACAAAGACTTAGGTCATTCCAAAAGATCAGATGCTGCGAATAAGAAAAAAGAACTTAAAGTTCTTGAAAAAGCAGATGATGTTGTAGTAGTTAGTCCGCATATGAAGATTTTATTTGCTTCTAAAAGTGACAAAATAAACGCAGATAAAATCAAAGTAATTCCTAACGGATTCGATCATAAAGAATTTGAGAACATTACTAAAGAAGCTAATCCTGAGTTCAACATCACTTATGTAGGAACAGCTAATAAAGATTACGATATCAGTGGATTTCTTAAAGCACTTTTAAAATTAAAAGGAGCTAATATTTCTTTTAAATGGAATGTTGTTGGAGAATTTTCAGAAGAGGTTAAAAGCCAAATCGAAGAAAGTGGTTTACTTCCATTTGTTAAGTATCATGGGTATTTACCACATAGCGAAGCTATAAAACATACGATAGCAGCTGACTTACTTTTACTTATCATTCCTAATGTTGCAAACAACAAACTAATATACTCAGGGAAGCTGTTCGAATACATCGCGACAACAAATCCTATACTATGCTTAGGTCCTGATGATGGTGATGCTGCAGTATTGATAAAAGAGAATGAACTTGGACAAAACTTTTTCTACAATGAAGAAGATAAAATCCAAGCATATATAACAAGTTGTTTTGAGAAATATCAGAACAACGATTTAACGATTAAAGGATTTAATCCAAATCAGTTTTCGAGAGAATCACTTACAGGTGAACTTTCAAAACTACTTAAAAGAGATCTTTAGTTGTGAGTAAGAAAGAGCAACTCATATTCGTAGCACCAGTTCTGAATTCTTTCATCAAAAAAGATCATGATATTTTATCTCAAGAGTTTGAAGTTGTAAACAACGTTTATTCTTGGGACAAAAAAGTGTTTACACCGCTCTATCTTATTCAACAATTTTTTTACTTCTTATTTAAAACGCCTAGTTGTTCAGCTATAGTAATAGAGTTTGGAGGATATTGGTCGTTACTTCCTACTATATTCGGGAAGATATATAATAAGCCAACTTTCATTGTAATTCATGGTACGGATGGTTGCTCTCTGCCTTCCATTAATTATGGTAGTTATAGAAAAACACTACTAAGAATATTTTGTAAGTATTCCTTTCAATTCGCACATAGATTACTTCCAGTGAGTGACTCTTTAATGCAAATTAAAAACGCTTATTCAAATATAAAATCTGAAGAAGATCAAGGTGTATTAAATCATTTCCCTTCTATCAAAACGCCTCATACTACATTATACAATGGTTTAGACATTGATACTTGGAGCGTCGATACTGTTGTAAAAGAGGCAGCTTCGTTTATTACGGTTTTCACAAATCCTCAGTTTTTAAGAAAAGGTGGCGATCTTATTTTATCTATCGCTGAAAAGAATAAGCATTGTAAGTTTTATATGGCTGGAATGACAAGACCTAACCATGTTGAGAACATATCAGATAATGTTATTTTCCTTGGTAAACTGAGTGTTGAGGAATTACAGACTTATTATAAAAAAGCTAGATTCAACTTTCAACTTGCTGTTTTCGAAGGTTTTGGATTAGCGCTTTGTGAAGGAATGCTTAGTCAGTGTATTCCAATTGGTTCATCTGTAAATGCTATTCCGCATATCATAGGAGACACTGGGTATATTCTAGAATTTAAAGATATTGATCAACTTCAGTTAATTATTGACAAGGCTTTAAGTGATAACAATAAAGATGAGCGTGGTAAGCAAGCTCAACAAAGAATCACAGAATTATTTCCTTTTGAGAAAAGACAAGAAAGGCTAATTGAAATAATTAAAGAAGCCCTCTAATTTTTTCTACAATTCGAGCACTTGAATCTGCGTCTACAAATTTATTAAACTTGTTTCTAATTCTAATTCTCTCTGCTTCATCAGTTGAGGGAACCTCAAAGTAAGTTTTAAGACTACTTATAAAACTGGAAGAAGTATTAGGTTTAACACCTGGTGCATTCGTATCAAAGTCAAAGTTAAGTCCTCTATTTCCTGTGTATTTCTCTATATCATAAGGAAGAAATACAATTGGTCTATTCAATAACAAAAAGTCAAAATAGATAGAAGAATAATCAGTTATAAGTATATCTGTATGTCCAAGAATACTATCCACTGAAGGAAACATTTTTTGATCAGCAACTATTATTCGATCTGAAGAAAGAAGAACATCATCATCAAATTGACTTAATTCGGACATGTGACAACGCATCATCAAATACGCATCTTGTTCTTCTAATAAATCAAGTAATTTCTGAGGTTCGAAATCATCGAAAGGGAATAAATTAGTAGGCTCTCCTAATCTGAATGTTGGTGCATATAAGATTGTCTTTTTATTTAAGAAAGGATGTTCATCCAATAGAGCCTGATCAATATTAAACAATGTATCATTCCTTGGTTGTCCAGTAATCCATATATTATCTACATATTGCTGAAACTGTGCAGTCATTAAATATTGAGTAAACTCAGAACTGGTACAAGTGTATTTACAAAAATCCATTCCAGACTTATTCAACTTTGAAGATTCTCTCAATAGATAATTAGTTTTCTTCATCGGCGTCCCATGCCACAAGTTGATAAATGTTTTTCGAGTTGTAGAAGGATAATATGGATGCACATCACCAGGACCATGCGTAGCCATAACAATTTTAGACCTTAAATACTTAAGTAATCCCTTAGTAGACCAAGCATACAATATCTTATCTGGATATTTCTTAGATAAGGTATCAAATAACGATTTGTTCTTAGTTAAGAGATATACATTTAAGTCTGGAATAGCTTGAGCGTAGATAAAAAAGCTTTTTGAATTATCTCCAAATATTCTTCCCCTATGCGTTGTTACAATAATAGAATTGGAATCTTTACGAACAAGAAGTTCTAATACAAAAAATATTATTCGAGATGCAAAATTCCAAAGGGAGTTAACCATTGTACCTTATTTAGATTCTTTGTTATCGTCTCTTAAATCATTCAAAACAGCGTTAATCAAAGTAGAAGAAGTTCCTTTTGTATAAGGGAAATATATAATCTTAACACCTAATGCTTTTAACTTCTCTTCTAAGTCCTTCCACTTTTCTGTATTATACCAGTCGTCTCCAACAAACATAACATCGAATTTGATCTTATGCCACATCTCCAATTTATCCATTGAATTTTGTGGAATAACTGCATCAACAAATTGAATATTTCTAACGATCTCAATTCGTTCCTCAAAAGGTATAACCGCCTTTTTGTTTTTGTAAGAAACCAACTCGTCCGTTGTAACACCAACGATTAATTTATCACATAAACCTTTAGCGTTCTTTAATAAGTTTAAATGTCCGATGTGAAATAAATCGTAAACTCCAGCTGTATAACCTGTTATCATCTTTTTAAGATTTTATCTAGTTCGTTAATGTTAAACTCTAACCAACTATCCATTTGTGTTTTATTCTCCTCTTTGTTGAAGATAGACGAAAGCGGAACTGGAAAGCCAATTTTCTTTCTGTTAATGATCGATTCAGGAAGTATGTCTTTAAATACTCTCTTTAAAGGTTCCTTAAACGAAGCTCCCATTTTCCATTCAAATGGTACTCCAGCCAATCTTTCAACTAACCTATGATCAACAAATGGCACTCTTGCTTCCACACTGCATAGCATTGTGGAATTATCTAATCTTCTTAGTAAACCTTGTAGGTGTGTAATTTGGAAATAATGACCTACAATGTCTATTGTATTTTTGTAATCTATTCCTTCTAGTGCGTAATCTAATACTTCATTATCAGTATGTGAACCATAACAATAATGCTCATCAAATTCTTTTAATGAAAACTTAGAAGATTCATTTGCCCAACGGAAAATTCTATCATATCCCCAGAACAGTTCATCAGCTCCTTCACCAGATAAAACTACTGTATTTTTTTTCTTTACAGATTCAGTCATTAAGTAAATCAAAACTTCATTAGGTACAGATAGAGGCTCCATTCTGCTTGCGATCATCTCTTTTGCAACAGAAATAAATGAATCCTTATCAACTAATGTTTCGTGGTGCTCACTCTTATATCTATCTGCAGCTAATTGCCCCCATTCAAACTCATTTAGTTCTTCAAAACCAACAGTCCAAGTTTGATCTGGTTTAGCAATTCCTGTAATAATTGTACTATCTAACCCTCCGCTTAAGTATGTCCCAACTGGAACATCACTTATCTTTCTTAAACGAATGGCGTCTACTATCAATTCTCTTAATTCAGCATCACTTGGTGCTTCTTTTTCTTCAATAGAATATTTCCAATATTGCTGAAGTTGTTTTCCTTTTCTGTAGAAACCTGCAGGAAACATCTGAATTTTCTCATACCAAGTATGATTCTTAACAGTCATTCGCAACTTTCGATACTGACGAACTGCAAATGGATCAACTTCAGATTGAATTAATTTTTGAATAATATTAATCTCACTACAAACAATTAAACCTTTGTCTGATTCATGAATATATAAAGGCTTTATTCCTAGTCTATCTCTCGCTATAAAATATGATTTACTTAGCTTGTTGTAAATAAAGAAGGAAAACATTCCATTGAAAAAGTCCAAGCACTTCTCTCCATATTTAATATACATTGCTAAAACTACTTCCGTATCAGAATCAGTTTTAACAATCAAACCATGCTCTTTAACTAGCGTTTTGAAATTATAAATTTCTCCGTTAAAAACTAAGAGGTAATCTTCTAATTCGAAAGGTTGATTTGACCTAGAATGAAGGTCCATAATTGAAAGACGCGTGTGTCCTAAAAACACATTATCAACACTTGTATAACTTGAATGATCTGGACCTCTGTGATTAATCAATGGAAGGCTATTCGCTAATTCTTTATGATCTATTTTATCACCTATATAAGCAAGAATTCCACACATAATATCAATCTGAGGTTAAGCAGTTAAGTTGTATCTCAAATATAATTAAAAAGAATGGGGTATTGGGAAGATAATAGGCAAAAAGGAATTACAACTCTAAATGCAACTTCTTAGCAAACATTAGCTTGTCAATTTGCTTCAATTCACCTTCTTTTAAATTCCCTAATTCAAGATCTTCAACATGAGTTCTAATTAACCTTAAAGTTGGAAACCCAACCTTAGCAGTCATTTTACGAACTTGATGATATTTACCTTCTTGTAAACTTAACTTTATCCACGAAGTGTTTTTTTCAGAAACCTCTTGATTTACGATATAACCTGGCTGTTTTGTTTTCTTAGCTTTTGCAGGAAGCGTAGAGTGAATTGTACCTTTTACGGCGATATCCATTCCTTTCTCCAATTCCTTTAAAGCCTTATTCGTAACCTGTCCCGTAACTTGTACAAAGTAAGTTCTCCAATGCTTGTTTGCGGGGTCTAAAAGCAATGCATTAACGCTTTTGTTGTTACTTAAAAGTAATAGTCCTTCTGAATCTTCATCCAGCCTACCAATAGGATAAACATCTCCTGGAACCGATATTAAATCACACAGCGCTTTCTTTCCATGTTCTTTTGTAAACTGAGATAAAACCCCTTTAGGTTTATGAAGCATGTAATATTTAAAAGCTTTTGCCATTGGTAGATGTTATAAAACTAAGATTTCAACACGACGGTTAAACTGCATCTTAAATTCAGTTGTGGCGTTTGGAAAAACCATTTTTGTATTTCCGTAACCAGCTGATTTTAATCTTGATATATCTATTCCTTTCTTGACTAAGAAATCCATTACACTTTTTGCACGAGCCTCACTTAATTGTTGAAATCCTTTCTTGTTCTTAGCTCGAGGTCCATTAACATGTCCTTGAACTTCGATTTTCAATTGATCATTGTCTTTCAATAATTGGTAAAGCAATGTAAGGTCCTTAAAACTTAAACTTTTCAATCTTGCAGTTCCAGCAATAAACATAATGTTGTTTAACTTAATTCGATCACCTTTCTTGTATGATTTCGAATACCACTTATCGCCTAATGGAGTCTTAATTTTTTCAGAAGAAGCTTCGATTGACGAACCTCCTTCTATCCTAATTAATATTGAATTGGCTTTACTTAATTTAATTTTTGATAATCGAACGATACATTTCTCGCAGAAACAATATCCTTCATAAATCTGACTTGCTGATGGTTGGTAAACGCCAACATTATTGAGAACCGATTTAACAACTAGTTTAGAACATGTGTCAGAATGAAAGACGGTAACATTATCGAAATCTCCTTTTAAACTAAGACTAGCAAAAGAAGAGTCCTTTTTGATCTTAAAAAACTGACTCCCTCCTTTCAACTTAATATCGTTAAAATCTTCGGCTGAAATCTCCTTAGCTGAATTACAAGTAGCTTGTCCGAAAATAATATTCGAAAAAAGAAACAACGCTATGAAGGATATTAATCTCACTTCACAGTTGTAATTACAATTTCAACTCTTCTATTCTCTATCGCTTCAAATTCATTTTTAGGTGAAGCATACCTCATTTCTTTATTAGACATTCCTCTTGTTGAAATTCGATCAGCCTCTACTCCATTCTCAACTAAAAAGCTTTTTACTGCTGATGCTCTTGCATCTGACAATTCCTGATAAAACTTAAGGTTAGCTTGCATCGGACCATTTACATGCCCTCTTACTTCTACTTTTAAAACTTCATTTTTCGCAAGAAATAATTTTAACTTTTCAAGTTCACCGAACGATCTTCTTAAAAAATCAGGAGTAGCAGGAATAAAGAAAAGTTTTTTCATTTGATAAACCATTCCAACTTCTATGATGCTCAAATCAACACTATCCATATTAAATTGAATAGGGTTTAACTTATCAACTTTATCATATTTAAGATTGAAACTGAAGGGTTTTCCTTTTGAAACCACTTTTAATAAATAAAGATTTCCTTGTTTAACTTTTAATGCTCTGTTATAATTAAGGTTGATTTTACTTAAACACGTTCCGCAAACACATCTACCTTCGTTTACTACCATTTCCCACAACTCATCCGTCATGGCAGCAAAACCTTTTACTGTGCTTCTTAATGGCGTAATATAACCTGGTGTGATACGCTCACAATTACCGTCATCATAAATTTCGTATTCTAACAGACTATCTGCATCTAACTTTCCTGTAAAAGTTAACAACGCACCTTTAGCTCTGAATTTATACCATGATTCTTTTAATGTAGTATTTGATTTGATCTTTGTTTCTCTGATAAATGTAGCAGATGAACATGTGTTTTGAGCTTGAGTGGCTCCAATAAAAAACAAGAAAAATACAACTGACAAAACACGAATCATAGACACAAATATAAAGGTTATAAAGTCATAACGAGAAATGATATTTTTATTACACTATTTCATACTCCTTTAGGCAGTTTTCTATCTGCAAATAAGAATAATCCAAAAGCTCTTGTAGATCTTTTGCTGTTTTACCTTCTGTTGAAATAGGATCTAACACAACCATTCTTGCTCTTCCAGGTCCGCATTTTGCTTTTAATAAGCTCCCCTCTCCTAAGCGTTTGTAGTTATCTAGAAACACAACTGGTACAATTGGTACGCCAGCATCTAAAGCTATTTTAAATGGCCCTTTTTTAAAGGATCTCATATTGGGTGCTTTTCGACTTCTTGTACCTTCTGGAAAAATTAATACACTAATATCTTTTTTCAAAGTCTCTACACAAGCAGCTAATGCACCAACACCTGAAACAATATCTTTTCTGTTTACTGTTAAATGAACACCCTTGAAATGAATCCCAAACATAGGGACTTTTGCTAACTCTTCTTTAGATAGAAAAGCAAAACTCCTCTTGATTAACGTAAGCGGAATAACTATATCTAGTTGAGAAGTATGATTACTAATCATCACATAGCTTTGATCTGAAGGTAATTTCTCCTTATTAATAATCTTTGGGAAAATACCAATTAAGAAGCACACCACTTTGGCCCAAACCTGATATCCAGCTCTGTACGCCAGTTTGTGGTTCTTTAAAACAATAATATACAAGTAAAAGAATGGATACATTATAAGTATCGTCACTAGCATAAGGCTAGCAAACCATATCTTCCAAATTAAGCGAGGTAGTAATAATAAGTAATTCACTTTGCAAAAATACACCTCTAAAAGTTAGTGAACAAACATGATGCAAAAACATAAAAAGGATTCGAGTTCTTGCTCCCGTTTAAAATGATTATTTTTGATGCTTCAAACAAAAGTCATGGCAAGAGTTTTAACAGGTATTCAGAGTACAGGTATTCCACATTTAGGAAATTTATTAGGTGCTATTATTCCTACTATTGAAATGAGTAGGCAGGATGACAACGAAGTTTTTTCGTTCATCGCTGATATGCATTCATTAACTGGAATTAAGGATGGTGCTGTAATTAGAGAGAACACTTATGCTGTTGCTGCAACTTGGTTGGCTTTTGGAATTGACATTGAAAAGAACGTTTTTTACAGACAAAGTGATGTTCCTGAAGTAACTGAATTGGCTTGGTATTTAAACTGTTTTATGCCTTTTAACAGATTACAATTGGCACATTCATTTAAAGACAAATCTGATAGAGCAAGCGAGGTTAACGCTGGATTATTTAGTTATCCAATGTTGATGGCTGCTGATATATTATTGTACGATGCTGAGATCGTTCCTGTTGGGAAAGATCAAAAACAACATTTAGAATTCACACGTGATGTTGCTGGTAGAGTCAACCATCAATACGGAGAAGTTTTTACAATTCCAGACATTAGTTTGAATGGAAAAGCAATGTACGTTCCTGGTGTTGACGGTCAGAAGATGAGTAAATCTTATGGAAATACGGTTAACATTTTCCTTCCTGACAAACAGCTTCGAAAAGTAATCATGAAGATTTTAACTGATGAAAAAGGATTAGAGGATGTTAAAGATCCTGAGACTTGTACAGTGTTCACTTTATATGCACTACTTGCAAATGAAGCTCAAATTAAACAAATGGAGCAGAATTATGCAGGTGGGAATTATGGATATGGTCATGCTAAGCAAGAACTTTTCGAATTAATTATTGAAAAGTTCGCAAAAGAAAGAGCGAAGTACAATGAGTTAATGGACAATAAGGCTTTGTTAGATGAGCAATTGGCTATTGGAGCAAAGAAAGCACGTGAAACGGCTAAAGTTACTTTAAAAAGAATCAGAGCTGTATTAGGATATTAAAACTAGATTGTCAATTTCATGAAACACATTGCATTAATATTATTCACTTGCATTACAATCTTTTGTAATGCCCAAGAAAACACGGATGTATTCATAAGAAATAAAGTTGTTGTAAAACTACTAGAAACTATTGACACGAATTCATTGCCTCCATACTGTGGTATTTTAATGACTCAAAAAACTTTTAAATATAAAGTGATTGGTGTTTTTAAAGGAAACATAACAGACAGCATAATATACATTAACAGAGCTTGCATAAGAGAACTTTATGAAGCAGGTTCACTTAAAAATGATCAAGCCTATTCTTTGTGGTTAAAAAAATCAGATAAGAAAATTCCGTTCGACTCTTGTAATTACTGCTTTAAACCAGAGAAAATAGGCGTAGTTTCATATGAGGTAATCCAAATTTAAACGAACAGATAATCACTTGAATTCTTAGTTAACTTTACCTAACAATCAGTTTTCGAATACTTAAATAACGAGTCAGTCTACAAGTAATCCTTTATTGGATATCAAACCAGTTTAATTTAATTTCTTAAGTTCAACCTCATATGTTACAGGTGTTTTCTCACCAACGATTCCTGTAGAAGATCCTTTTTCTCCAAAGGCTGTCCAAGATGGTAACAAAAGTAATAACACATCTCCTTCTTTCATAAAAAGAAGTGCCTCTTCTATCCCTTTTAACACTTGCAATTCTTGTCCAATATAAAATTCTTGAACTCCATCTTCTAATTGATGAGTTGAGTTAAACTCTTCCCCATTTAAAAATTTACCGCTATAAGAAAGCTCTACTCTTTTACCGTAACTTGCAGGCTCTCCAACTCCTTCTTTGATAACAGAATATCTTAATCCTGTTGCCGTTTTTTTTGTAACGATATCATTATCCCTTTCAAATTGATCCAACATAAGATCTTCTTTTTGAACATCAAAATCAACGGTATCAACTTGATTAACCCATTTTACAAATTTTTCTTGAGCAGATTCAAACCCTTCTTTTGAATAAATACTATCGATCTGAAGTCTTACATAAAGTTTAGCTGTATCAGACAATCCTTGAATGATAAAGGGACCATCTAAATCTGATTTTAATTTGGAAAGTGGGAAAATAAATTCACCAATCTCTTTTTCGTTAATCAATGTTAGCGCTTCCAATAAACCTCCTTTTTGGTCAACTTCATTAACTTTTAATAAAATCCTAGAAGCAGACAATTCAGTGTTCGTATAATCAGAGAAACTATACTTGAATTGAATGTAATCGTTTTTAGCGATCCTCTTCGTTGAATCTGCAATACTGATTAACTTAAAAAACAATCCACTTTCTTGTTCATCATATCCAGGATAAGATCCAGTACAACTAACAAGGATCAATAATAAAAACGCGTAAATTACTTTCATAAAATACGATGTAATTTAATATTATAAACCACAGTTGTTAACGGTGGTATTTTATTATCGTCTCCCGAAATCCCGTGTGCTCTGTAAGATGGAATAACAATGATTGCTTTTGATTCAGCTGACATGTACTTAATTGCCTCATGTAATCCGCTTTCTTTTTCTGACTTTTCAACTTGAAATTTAACAGGAATACTGTCTGAAACTACGTAAATAGTATCTCCCTTTATATTTGTAATTACATAAGATGCTTCTACAACATCTTCAGATTTCACAGCTGACCCAACACCTTTTTGATAAATAGCATAACGCACACCTGTTCCCGTTTTCTTTGCTAAAATATTATGACGTTCTAAAAAAGAATCTATTTGCTGATGTTCTTTCTGAGCAGAACGCTTAAGCGCACCTTCTAATTCTTTTTTTCTTGTCTCAGTTGACATCCCTTTGAAAGGATCAACCTTCGTATCTTGTTGATCACTTGAACAACTTACGATACAAAGAAAAATTAAAATTTGAAAAAAGTATTTAAGCATTTTCTGAAGTAAATTCGATTAGTGATTTTTTAAACATTGAAATAGTATCTTCCAGAGAACCTTTAGACATCCCTCCAGCAGCATTGATATGACCTCCTCCATTGAAATATTTTCTAGCGAATTTATTTACATCAAAATCATCTTTTGAACGAAATGAAATCTTAACTAAACCTTTATCTTCTCTAAAAAAAGCGGAACACTTAACAGCTGCCATACTTAATCCATAATTAACGATACCTTCTGTATCTCCTTTCTTAATATTGAATTCTTTGTGATCTTTCTTTGAAATTTGAATATAAGCTGCATGCTGTGCAGGTAACACTTCCATATTCAGTAGACAGTGTCCAAGTAATTTTAAACGTGATGGAGTATTACTATCATAAATCCTTCTATGAACCATCGTATGATCAATTCCTTTTTCCATTAGATCAGCTGCAATCCTATGTGTTTTTGACGTTGTAGCAGGGAACTTAAAAGAGCCTGTATCTGTCATAATTCCACAATAAAGAGCTTCTCCTATGTCTCCGTCAACAAGCTCTTTATCTCCAAGTGCTTCGATAAACTCATATACCATTTCCGCAGTACTACATGCAGAAGTATCGCTAATCATATAATCGGCAAAATCATCAGGTTGTTGATGATGATCGATCATTATTTTCTTACCATTCGCTTTCAATACAACGTCTCCAACCTCATCAATTCGGTGCAATGCATTAAAGTCTAAACAAAATAGAAGATCTGCTTCCTCAGCAGCTTTCATGATAGAATCATTATTTTTCCCCCAAACTTTTACTTCGTCATTTCCAGCAATCCAATTTAGGAAAAAAGGATATTCCGTAGGAGCAACAACAGTAACTTTCGCTCCTTTTTTCAGCAAGTAATTATACAAACCTAATGAAGATCCCATTGCATCACCATCAGGATTCTTATGTGTTACAATAAATACATTAGGCTTATTATTAATAATTTCTTTTACCTCTGAAAACTCCATACGTCACAATTTACTTTACATCAAAAATAGCAAAAAAAAATCCCCCTAAAAAGGAGGATTGAATTTAGTTATTTCAAAAGATTTATGATATTTTAAATCTCAATCAATTTATTTTTAATTGCGTACTTCACTAATTCCGCAACATTTTTTACTTTAACTTTCTGCATAATATTAGTACGGTGAGTATCCACTGTTCTATGAGAAATATCAAGTTCATCAGCAATTTTCAAGTTATTCAATCCATCAGATAATAATCTGATAATTTCAATCTCTCTATTCGTTAATCCTGAACTTTTCTTTCTTTTACCTGCAATATCTCCTGCTTTAGTCACATAACTAGCAAGCATTAATTGACTTACTTCATCAGCAAAATATTTACCTCCTGAAGCAACTTCTTTTATTGCTTTAATTAACTCTTCTTTAGGAGAATCTTTAAGAATGTAACCTGATGCACCAGCTTTCAAACTCCTTTGAATAAAGTCTTCTTTAACATGCATAGAAAGCATAATTACCTTAACAGCTTTATGCTTCTTACAAATTTCCTTCGTTAAAAGAATTCCATCCCCGTCGTCTAAAGAAATATCCATTAGAACAACATTAGGAAGTTCTTCATCAATTTTCTTCATCACTTCCTTTGCTGAAGTAACTTCTCCAATAACTTTAATATCCTTTTCAGAATTTAATAAAGCTGTGATTCCCATCCTGATTAGTTGGTGGTCATCTACTAAGACTACATTGATTGCTGACATATCTACAAGTGTGTTAATCAAATATATAAAAAAATACGTGATAACACGTAATTATGGAGATTAAAAATAGGGATCAGAAACAGCCCAACTCCCTTTATTTATTACATTTCAAGATGACACATCTTTTAAATAAAAAAGTGGTTTTCACGTATTTAAAAAAATACTTAAAACAAAACCACCAACTCTCCGTACACCCAGCCTGAAAATTAATAGTAAATGAGAAACTTAATTTTAGCAATTTCTGTAATTGCATTAATAGGATGTGGCGGTGAAGAAGCCGACAACAAAACAAAGTCCAGATCTAGAACTAAAAACAAAGCTGAGGCCTCCAAAGAAGAAGGTAAAAGTGAAGATGCTGGTTTCGACAAAGAGACTTTATTTGGTATCATTCGATCCATCCCTTCTCCTCTAGAAACTTCAGATCTAATATTTCAACTTAAAGCTCCATTCGCACCAAGAATGTTAAGTGACGTTGATAATCTCTCAAGCTATACAACTACTGACAAACAAGCTTTAAACTTAGGAATATACGGTGCCGATTTAGGGTATGCGAATATCTACGGTGAAAAATCTGAATCATTTAATTATCTTAAAGTAGTTAAGAGTTTAGCCGATGATTTAAAGATTGGTCAGTTCTTTAGTTTTAATACTATTAAAAGAATGCAAGCGAATGCTAACAACATGGATTCGCTAATTTACATCAGTCAAAGAGGTTTTGATCAAATGAATGGTTATTTGGAAAAACAAGGAAGGACTGATGTTAGTGCTCAATTACTATTAGGAGGTTGGATTGAAAGTGTTTACATCGCAACACAAACTTATAAATCGGTTGAAGATGAAGGTTTAAGAGAATCAATTGCTGGTCAACAAGTTTCTATAAATGAGCTTCAAGTTTTAATTGATGCTTATAGAGATAAACGTAAATTTGCAGTTCTGATTAAAGGGTTTGATAATCTTAAAAAGATTTATGATTCTGTTGAAATAGAAGTAATAGAAGGTGAGGAAACGATGCAAATCATAAATGGAATTCCTACAATGGCAAGTACTACTAAAAGTATCGCCAAAATTACTCCAGAACAAATTGAAGAAATTACGAAAGCGGTTGTTGAATTAAGAGCAAACATAATTAAGTAAAAAGGAAATTAAGATGAAGAATTTATTAAAATATTTACCCTTATTATTGATCTTCCCTTTACTTACAGCGTTTGTTGATGAAGAGGATTGTGAAGATGAAGACTTCTTAGATGAATGTGCTTCGGTTATTTCAGGATTTAAATTCCTAAAAGCAAATAAAATCAGTATTGAGGATGACGGTGAAGTTGAATACAAGTCCGTATTCAGTAAAGGTTCAACATACATGTTAACTGCTTGTAACGGTGGTGAAGGAAGTATGAAAATCACTTTATACGACAGAAACAAAAAGAAAGTAATGTCTAACTTTATTCAAAAGAAATTCTATCCTGCTATTACATACCCATGTACAGCAACTGGAGTTTACTATTTGAAATATGAGTTCACTGCCGGTAGTGGTTGTGGTGTTGGAATTATAGGATTTAAAAAATAACAACAGAAGAAACTAATAAAAAAGATCACCATTAAGGTGGTCTTTTTTTTTGATCGATTATTCAATATAAGACAAAAACAAACATAAAGAGGCAACCATTAACTATCAAGCTTCGTCAATAATTCACAAACCCTTAATAATATTAATATGAAATTTAACAAACAGTTACCAGTCTATATTTTAATGGCTACAGTTTTCTTTTCTTGTAGTAAAGATGATGAAAACAAAGATGGAACTGGTACTAACACAAGTACTCAATGTTCTATTAAAATAACGTCATCAGATGCTCCAGTAATAAATGATAAATTTATTTTAATTGAGGCTAATACAGACAATGTGAATGTTGATTCTATTATTGGAATTAATGGTTCAGACAAAACATGGGATTTTAGTGATTTAGCACCCGATGGTGATGAAGACACACTTTTCTTTCAAGCTGCAAGTGCAGGAGTGAACGCTGCTGATTTCCCTTCAGCTGATTTCGTTTTTTCGGACGATGAAGAAATGTACATTAAAGTAAACACTACAGGTTTAGATATCATTGGAGCTACTACTAATGAAGAAGGTCTTGAAGTTGCGATAACGAACCCCATGAGTTTCATTCCATATTCATTAGAAATGGGAACAACTATTATTGATGAGTTCGTGCTTTCGGCGTACCAAAAAGACACTATCGATACAACTTTTGCAGGATTCCCTCCGCTTGTTGATCAACCAATCGTAATTAGCCTTACTCAAACAAATTCTAACACTTTTAATGTTGATGGTTGCGGAAAAGTAACAACACCTTATGGTGAATATGATTGTTTAAGATACACTGTTGAAGCTGGAGACGCTGATTTATCAGGTACAATCTCAGGAAACTTAACCTTAACTGGAACTGATTTCACTTTACCTATTCCTGATGCAGATTTAGATGATGCTGAAGCTGACTTTAACTTATTTGAAAACAAAACTTACGTTTGGATTAATAAAGCAACCAAATTCCCTGTAGTTATTGTTGTTACAGATGAAAATGGAGATATTGATTCAGTAGAATATTTAAAAGATTAACCTCTACTACCTTTACATTAAAAATCCCCTAGCTTTAAAAAGCTAGGGGATTTTTTAATTAAATACTTTAAACCTCGTTTATCTTAACGATTCCAGAATGTCACCAAACTGTGACCCAAATCCTATTCCTACAGTCAACATTACAATGAACAACAATATATAGAGCGCTAATAAAATCCCCCAGATCATAAAGTAATTTCTCGTTTTTTGAAAAAACTCATCTAACGAAGCACCGTTTGAAAATGAAGTAAAACTCGATAAACTATTCCCCATACCCAATAGTAATATATTAGTGTAAACAATAATTACTGTAGGTATTAAATACAGCAATCCAGCAATAGGAACACTAAATAACATAATTAAGGTTCCTATAACCATTAAACCTCCAAAAACAAGAAATACTATTGCAATGAATTTCATCCAAGGAATTGTTGATTTCATATAAGAAACCCCTAATGAAGATACGTTTGTTGACTCTTGGTTATCTAGTGCGTCCATTTTTTTATTTTGGCTACAAATATAGAAACATTTAAATAACTTTATTTTAGTACATGACAAAAAACACAATCTGTTGATTTTCAATATATTAGCGCCCAAATAAACAGGTTAAAACACTGATTTTCAGTATATTATATAAATATTACCACACATTTTTCTAATGATGAAAACCAATGTTTGCCCTAAAAACACAGCGTTAATTTCAATTCTTGATACTCATTTCCAAGGAAAAATTAATAAAGCTC
>CAWVWF010000046.1:0-19026 GCA_963933885.1 uncultured Flavobacteriales bacterium
CTTAGTCATAAATGGAGAAGGAACTTCTTCAACCAATTTCTGATGTCTTCTTTGAACTGAACAATCTCTTTCTGATAAGTGACAAGCGTTTCCGAATTGATCACCCACAATTTGAATTTCAATATGACGAGGTTCCTCAATAAATTTCTCTAAGTAAACATCATCATTACCGAAACAAGCCATTGACTCTCTTTTTGCTGCATCAACAAGATCTTCTAATTCATCAGCAGAAGGAATCATTCTCATCCCTTTACCTCCACCTCCAGCAGAAGCTTTGATCATTACAGGATAACCTAATTTCTTAGATAATTTCTTCGCTTCAGCTGTAGTTTTAACTACACCTTTTGAACCGGGAACACAAGGAACACCGGCTTTTTCCATAGTTGATTTAGCAGAAGCCTTATCACCCATTCCATCAATTTGATCAGGTGTTGCTCCAATAAATTTAATACCATTTTCAGTACAAATTCTTGAGAACTTTGAGTTTTCAGAAAGAAAACCATAACCTGGGTGAATTGCATCTGCATTTGTAATTTCAGCAGCAGAAATAATTCTTGGAATATCTAAATATGATTCGCTAGACGCTGGGGGACCAATACAAATTGCCTCATCAGCAAATCTAACGTGTAAACTTTCTTTATCAGCAGTAGAATATACAGCAACCGTTGCAATACCCATCTCCTTACACGTTCTAATAATACGCAAAGCGATTTCACCACGATTGGCGATTAATATCTTTTTAAACATAATCAAAAAGTTAATAATTCAACAAAAAAATGATTTCCTTCTAGCTAGGATCAACTATAAATAATGGTTGATCATACTCAACAGGAGTAGAATCATCAACTAAAACCTTTACGATTTTACCAGTAATTTCAGCTTCGATTTCGTTAAATAACTTCATCGCTTCTATAATACAGATAACTTCTCCAGTTTTTATATCGCTTCCAACTTCAACAAAGTTAACTTTGTCTGGAGAAGGACGACGGTAGAAAGTTCCAATCATTGGAGACTTTACAGTAATATAATTTGAATCTTCTTCAGGAGTTACAGCTTCAACAGGTGCTGCTGCCGCTACTGGAGCTGCAACTGCTACAGGAGCTGCTACTGCTACAGGCATTTGAGCCATTGGAGCTTGTTGAATAACTTGCTGAGGAACTTGAACAATAGTTTGCTCTAATTCTTTTCCTTTTCTATCCTTAGGAGTGTTTTTAATAACAAGTTTAATTTTATCAGTTTCTAAGTTAACCTCGCTAACTCCTGATTTTGATACAAACTTAATTAGGTCTTGAATTTCGTTAATGCGCATAGCAATAAAGGTTTTTCGTTAAAAATTATTTAGGATCGTATGCCCATTTAAGGTAAACAGATCCCCATGTGAATCCACCACCAAAAGCAGCCAATATTAAATTATCTCCTTTCTTTAATTTATTTTCCCATTCCCACAAGCACAATGGAATTGTACCTGCAGTAGTGTTACCATATTTTTGAATATTAACCATAACCTTTTCTTTAGGTAGGTCTATTCTTGATCTTGTTGCGTCAATAATTCTAAGATTTGCTTGATGTGGAACTAACCAATCAACATCCTCACCTGTTAAATTATTACGTTTCAAAACTTCAGCTGCAACTTCAGCCATATTTGTAACTGCAAACTTAAACACTTGTCTACCTTCTTGATAAACGAAATGCTCTTTACTTGCAATTGTTTCTGGAGAAGCAGGTTTTAAAGAACCACCTGCCTTAATATTTAAAAACTCTCTACCAGAACCATCAGATTTTAATACAGAATCAATAACTCCAGTATCTTCCTCAGTTGGCTCTAATAAAACAGCACCTGCTCCATCTCCAAAGATGATACAAGTTGTTCTGTCTTCGTAATTCATGATGCTTGACATTTTATCAGCACCAACTATAACTACTTTTTTATGAGCACCAGTTTGAATAAACTTTTGCCCGGTAACTAAAGCGTATAAGAAACCAGAACAAGCAGCACTAAGGTCAAATCCCCAAGCGTTTTTTGCACCAATTTTATCACACAAAATATTTGCAGTAGAGGGGAAAGGCATATCAGGTGTAACTGTCGCAACAATTACGCAATCGATCTCCATCGGATCAATACCTCTTTTTGCACACAAATCTTTTACAGCTTCTGCAGCCATATCAGAAGTTGCTAAACCCTCTCCTTTTTGAATTCTTCTTTCTTTGATACCAGTTCGTGAAGTGATCCACTCATCTGTTGTATCAATAATTGTTTCCAATTCTTTGTTGGTCATTACGTATTCTGGAACGTAACCACCAACTCCAGTAATTGCAGCGTTAATTGTACCCATTACTTAAAAGCGTCTTTTATCTTTCCTGCTAAATCAGCTTCCACAACATCAGCAGTAAGTTTTATCATATTCTTAATAGCAATATCATTTGAGATCCCGTGACCTACAACAACATTAGAATTGATTCCTAAGATAGGACTTCCTCCATATATTTCATAGTTAAATCTACTAAAATAATCATCTAATAATCCTCTCTTTTTCATAAGAGAATAGAAAGCTTCACCTTCTTTTAAGACAATATTCCCAGTAAATCCATCACAAACCAAAAGATCAATTTCCTCGCTAAATATATCACGTCCTTCAACGTTACCAACAAAGTTAAAATCTTTTGAGTCCTTCATTAAATTATAAGTTGCTTGCGTTAAAAGGTTTCCCTTCTCTGGCTCTTCACCTATATTTAATAAACTCACTCTTGGATTTTCAATTCCAAATACACTTTTAGCATAAATAGAACCTACAATTCCAAACTGATATAATACATCTGGTTTACAGTCAGCATTTACTCCAACATCAAGGATCAAGTTCACTCCACCTTCCTCTTTTGGAATTACTGAAGTAATACAAGGTCTTATAATTCCAGGAATAGGTTTAACAGAATACATGGCTCCCACCATCATTGCTCCCGTATTTCCTGCCCCTGCGAAACCTTGAATTTTACCTGACTCTAAAAGATGAAAGCCTAAACCAATACTGGACTTAGGCTTTGACTTAAATGCTTTGATAGGGTGTTCACCCATACCAATTGCTTCATCAGTATGTACAATAGTAAAGTCCTTCCTATCGGCACCATTTTCTTCCAAAATAGGAATTATTTGGTTTTCGTCGCCAATAAGAACAAGCTCTAAATTAGGTAGTTCCTTTTGTGCTAAAATAGCACCTTCAGTCGTACTTTTGGGCGCGTCATCTCCACCCATGATATCAATACCAATTCGCATAGTAAAGCTATTTACTTAATATCTAGGCAGTAACCGACTTCTCAATCGCTTGCTTTCCTTTATAATACCCACAATCTCCACATACTCTGTGATATTCAACTACGGCTCCGCAGTTAGAACAATTTGAAATCGTTGGAGCTACAGCTTTGTAGTGAGTTCTTCTCTTATCTCTCCTCTGCTTACTAATCTTTCGTTTAGGATGTGCCATTTCGTATATATTTATTTATTCGTGTTCAATTTTTTTAATGCTGCCCACCGTGGGTCTATAATATCCTCTTCGTCGTTAGACTCAGAGTCTTCTTCATCATCAGTGAAATATTTCATCACTTCTGGATTACAAGTTGATTTCCCCTCTTTATCTGGGTGAACTCGTCGGATTGGAAGTTTAAGATTTATTGTTTCAAATAGATAATGACTTATATCAAATTCATAAGCCGTATCTAATAAAATAATAATTCCATCATCTTCATCTTCTTTCGGTCCAAACTTCACTACTAAAGTATCTTCTTTGTCAATTACCGCGGAAAAATCATCTCCACATTTATCACAAGGAATGGTTACAGTACCAGTGAAATTCAAGGTCCATTCAAGCAACCTTTCTGTCTTTCTCAAAACAGCGTCAACTTCAACTCTACCCTCTTGGATTTCAGAGTATTCTAATTTTTTAAAGAACGCATCGTCTAATAAAAAACGGTATTCGTATTCTCCTAATTCAAGTCCATCAAAGCATATCAGAAATGTATCAAATTGCATAAGTCTTCAAATTCAGAGCCTGCAAAGTTACTAAATTTAATTCTACAACAGTAGTTCTTTTTAAAATTATTCTTTCACGTCCTCTTTACCCTCATTTTCAATCGCCTTTACCACCTCTTCTTTCGCGTCTTTCACTGCTTCTACTACTACTTCAGCTTTTGACTTTACCTCTTCAATTACCTGATTAGCTAATTCTTCTGTCTTCTCACCTCTCACTTCACTTACAACTTCTACAGGCTTCCGTGCTCTTACCACCTCAGCTCTTGGCGTAGGCGCATCCCTTTTTCTTGGTGAATGATTTCTTGGTTTCTGTGTTGATTGAAAGTTTTTAATCTGATTACTTTTTAATGGATCAGCACTTAATTCATCATTAAAATTTCTGCTATTATAAATATCAATAGCAGTGTAAATAGCCTGTCTAAGCGAAGATTCGTCTGCCTTCCCTGTTCCGGCAATATCGTATCCTGTCCCGTGATCTGGTGACGTTCTAATATAACTTAGTCCAGCAGTGAAGTTAACACCTTCTCCAAAGCTTAATGCTTTGAATGGAATTAATCCTTGATCATGATACATTGCTAAAACAGCATCGTATTTTAAGTATTGATTAGAACCGAAAAATCCATCTGCTGGAAATGGCCCATGTGCTAGAATCTTATCTTCATTTGATTTTTTAATTGCATTGATAATAACATCTTGCTCTTCTGATCCTAATAAACCATTATCCCCTGCATGAGGATTCAATCCTAAAACAGCAATTTTTGGTTTCGTGATATTAAAATCTCTTTTAAGAGATTTGTTCATCACCTTTAATTTATCCAAGATCTTCTCTTCAGAAATCGCGGCAGACACTTCACTTAAAGGAATATGACCTGTTACTACTCCAACTTTTAATTTATCAGAAATCATGAACATTAAACCTTGAGCTCCATTGTCTTTTTTACACAAAAACTCAGTATGTCCTGGGAAATCAAACTCATCACCTTGAATATTTTTCTTATTAATTGGTGCAGTAACAACTGCATCAATTTTTCCTGCTAATAAATCGTTAACAGCTGTATCTAAAGATTGAAAAGCAGCTTTTCCTGAAGATTTTGTAGGCGTTCCAATTTCTAGATCATCTTTATCATCACAACATTGGATTAAGTTTAACCTATCACCCTTTGCCATACTTGGCGCATTTATGTAATTCAATGAGAAGTCGTCCATTTCTAAACCCTTCTTATGGTCTGAACTATATTTCTTTGAACCATATACAATTGGTGTACATAACTCATTTAATTGCAAACTATGGAACGCTTTTAAGATTACTTCATATCCAACACCGTTAACATCCCCTTGCGTAATACCTATCTTTATTTTCTTTCTTTCCTCACTCATAATTTCTTAATTAATTTCAAATTTGTCTTTTAAAAACTGATACAACAATCTGACTCCAAAACCAGTCCCACCTTTCTGTTTATAAGTCATTTTACCTGGAATAAAAGCTGGTCCAGCAATATCCAAATGTACCCAAGGATAATCAATAAAATTTTTCAAAAAGAATCCCGCACAAACAGCTTGCCCAGCACCAGCACCTAAATTATTTAAGTCAGCTACTTCACTTTTTAAACTATCTTCAAATTCACCCCACATTGGAAGCTCTACTAATCTCTCATACACCTTATCTCCTGCATCTTTCAATTCAGATATACTAGCTGCATCATTACCCATTATAACTCCACCATGATGTCCAGTAGTTCTAAAAGCGGAGCCAGTTAAAGTTGCTGCATCAATTACTAATTCAGGTTTATATTTTTTCGCAAAACTTAATGCATCAGCTAAAACTAACCTTCCTTCAGCATCAGTATTTAAAATTTCAACTGTTTTACCATTATGCATTGTTATAACATCTCCTGGAACAATTTCTTTTCCATTAATTCTATTTTCGGTAATAGGCACTAGTGTAATAAGATGAATTGGTAGTTTATTACTTGCAACTGCTTTAATAGCTCCGATCACAGCAGCTGAACCTCCCATATCTGCCTTCATATCGGTCATTCCTGTACCCACTTTTATGTTGATACCTCCTGTGTCAAACAAGATTCCTTTACCAACTAATACAACGGGCTTACTATTTTTCGCGTTTTTGGGCTTCCATTCAATGGCAACAAAAGCTGGTTCTTCTAAGCTTCCTTGGTTAACAGCCATGATACCACCCATATTTAAACTTTGAATTTTAGACTTTCTAAAAACATCAACAGTAACTCCTAAAGTTTTTAACTTGTTTATGCTTTTCAAGTAAGTATCTGTATTCAATTTGTTAACTGGCTCATTAACCCAATCTCTAGCTGAAAATACAGAAGAGAGTATATTTTTCAATTTAGATAAATCCTTAACTTTTAACTTAGAATGTAAAACATTGACGATTAATTTTTCTCTAGAATCTGATGTTAAATATTTATCAAACTTATAATCTGTTAATACAATTCCTTCAATAAGGGAAATAACAGCCTCCTTATCAACTTTAACAGCAAAAACTTCAATCTCACCTTTAATGACTGAACCAAGATCTGCTACTGAATTTCGAACTTCTTCTAAACTGTCTACTTCCGTTTTATCGAAAAGAATTACATATTTATGCTTTCCAAGCACAGAAAGGTTAACCACCTTTTTACCATCATTAATAGGTTTAAGTAAAAAATTAAACTCTGTTTTAGATAAAAACTCCTTTAAATCCTCCGTTTTCTTATACAATAAAATTTGAGGAAGTGTTGAATTGTGCTTTTCTGATAATTGAATTTTCATATTCCGGTCGCTTATAAAACAGTAAAATAATAAAAGTTTAGTGAGTTTCCTTTAATCCCTTTATATAAATCTTTTAATGAAGTATATTTAATAACTAATAAACTAAGTTTTTAGCGAAATCGTTTGTATTTTTAATCATCAATGAAACACTTCTTAAGCGCAATATTAATATGTTTATCTCTCATTTCTTGGGCTACGCATAACCGAGCTGGTGAAATTTCTTATGAGCAGATTGGACCCAATCAATACAGAGTTACGCTAGTTACTTATACTCGGATTGATTCTGATGCAGATCGTCCATTTATAGATATCGTTTGGGGAGATGGACAATTAGATTCCTTAAGTAGAGATTCTAACTACCCCGAAGTTGTTGCTGGCGACGTATATAAAAATGTTTATGTTGGAATTCATACATATCCAGGTCCCGGTAATTATACGATAAGCTTAGAGGATCCAAATAGAAATGAAGGTGTTAATAATATTCCAAATAGTATCAATGTTCCGTTTTACATCGAATCTGAAATTCTAATTAATCCTTTTTTAGGAAATAATAGCTCACCTGTTTTGTTAAATCCTCCAGTTGATGATGCTTGTTTAAGTTCCTCTTATATTCACAATCCTTCAGCATTTGATAAAGAAGGCGACAGTCTATCTTACAGTTTAATCACTCCAAAAGGAACTGGTGGTCAATTAATAAATGGCTATACAATCCCGAATAATGTGGCTATTGATTCAGTCACAGGAACTTTAACTTGGTTAAATCCAGACATTCCAGGAGAATTTAACTTTGCAATTTTAATTGAAGAATACAGAAATGGTTTTCTAATCGGATCTATGGTAAGAGACATGCAAGTTACAGTGAAACAATGCAACAACCATCCACCCGTGATCGTGCCATTTAATAATATTTGTATTGAAGCCGGGCAACCAATTAACGTAGCTATAAAAGCAACAGATTCTGATTCAGCCGATGCCATCACATTTACAGCAACTGGAGGCCCTCTTACTGAAGTACTTGGAAACCTCGCTATTTTCCCTTCTGGAGTAATTGGAATCGATTCCGTTCAAGGAACATTTAAATGGAATACACAATGCCCTCATGTTAGAAAGAATCCATATCAAGTTATTTTTAAAGCAGAAGACAATAATCAAGTTGTCTCTTTAATTGATTTAGCAACCTTAAACATAATGGTTATTGGACCTGCAACTCAAAACATTCAGGCAACACCAAACCTTAACGGCGTTGATCTTACCTGGGATCCAAATCCTTGCACAGATGTTATTGGTTATAAAATATATCGCCAAATAAATTCTAATTCATGGCAACACGACACTTGTGAAACGGGTGTACCAGCATATACAGGATATACACAAATTGGTAGTACATCAGGTATAAGCAATGCTGCATATTTTGATAGTACTACTATAGAAGGAAATTTATATTGTTATCGAATTGTAGCATGTTATCCTGATGGTGCCGAAAGTTATTCTAGTACTGAAGTTTGCGCTGAGCCATTTGAAGTATCACCAATCCCAACATATGTTGATGTTAAAGTTACTGATGTTAATATTGGTGAAATTTACATTCAATGGAATAATCCTAAGAATATTGATTCTTTAAAAACTGTAGCTCCATTTTTCTATAAGGTTTATCAACTTGAAAATAATATTCAAACTCTTATCTATACATCCTCAGGGCTAAACGACACTTCTTTTACGCATCAAAATATTGATACAGAATCATCCGAATTCACTTATTTCATTGAACTAGTCGGAACCCAGAATGGAAGTAGCGTAGTTGCTTCAACTTCTGAGAATGCAAGCTCTGTTTGGCTAGATATTTCAAGTTTGGATGATGCCCTACAATTAAATTGGTCATCTAACACACCTTGGGAAAACGATACTTTCGTAGTCCTAAAAGAGACAGCTACCGGAAGTGGAATCTTCAATCCTATTGATACAATTACTCAAGAAAGTTATATTGATTCTAATTTAATAAATGGAAATACATATTGTTATAAGATTCAAGCCTGGGGATATTATTCATCTCCACACTTCGACGTTCCATTTATTAATCATTCTCAAGTAAAATGTGGTATTCCTGAAGATAAGATTCCACCTTGTGCTCCAATATTTCATTCAATATCAGATTGTGAGGGACATGAAAATAGTTTTTCTTGGAATATTGATAGTATGAAGTGTAATGATGATATACAATTATTAAATATATATTTCAAAGCAACTCCTGATGATAATTTTCAATTACTTCATACAGCGATAGATCCACTTACAGATACTACTTTCACTCAAACCAATATGGTTAAAGTTGCTGGCTGTTATGCATTCTCTGCAATCGATTCAACTGGAAACGAAAGTGATATTGTTCAAGAAATCTGTTTCGACAATTGTCCATATTACCAAATCCCTAATATATTTACACCTAATGATGATGGATCCAATGATGTTTTAATTCCACTTCCATACAGGTATATTAAGGATATTGACCTAATAATATATAATAGATGGGGACAACAAGTATTTGAGACTAATGATATTGATATTAATTGGAACGGTAGAAATCAATTCACTAAACTAAAGAGTAGTTCAGGTGTTTATTATTATAGATGTATTGTTGATGAAATTAGAATTGAAGGGATTCAGAAAAAAACTATTAATGGATTTATTCAAATAGTAAATTAATAACTCTGCCCTGTACTATCCATCCAAATCCTTCTTTGTTTTCCGATGAAAATAATCGCTTTACCAATCCTTACCTCCTCACCCTCTGGACCATAGTATATTAATTTCCTTTCCCCTATTGTTAACATCACTCTCATCGCAGTTGGCATTTCAACAAACTCCTGAAGCGTATACCACTCTAACAAACCGTCTTCGTTTACACTGGAAATTTTTTCTACTACATTAGCCATACTGAGGAAATTTAATTTGTAAATAACCCTACTTAAATAAGCAACTATTAGTTTCAAATTTCACATAAAAAAAACCCCACACAACGTGCGGGGTTTTACCAAAACTAAACCTACTTAAGAACTATGAAAAAAGATGATTTCTCACTATTTTTTCGAAAAGAACGACTTTCTCTTTTCATTAACGAGGTTAATTGTATTTTTGTATGACCGTTAACGTCTTTTAACAAATGGAGCAGAATAAAATTCTAGAAGTACTTAAATCGATTTTCGCCAAGTTTTTTAAAACTGAAAATATTGATTTGACCGAATCATCTTCAGCAAAAGACATTGATGCGTGGGACTCGTTAAATCATATGAGTCTAATGGGGGAAATTGAGACAGAATTTAAAATTGAATTTGAATTCTTTGAATTAATGGATTTTGAAAATGTGGGCGATTTAATAGCTGGAATTTCATCAAAACTAAAAGAAGCTTAGTTACTTGGAATGGATAATTTACATATCAATATTCATAGCAGGTCTTATCACTTTCTATAAGACCTCAAAGCCAACGTTCGCTTTAATAATTCTTTCAATATGTATTCTTGGAGTATTTAATTACAAAGCAGTCTTACTCGCTTTAATATTATCCAGTATTACATATCTCTTACAGACTTCCAAAAAAACGGCATGGCTAGGAATAGCTATTCAAGTATCTATTTTAATAGTCGTTAATTACTATTTATCAGAAGATATGCTTTTCAAGATTGGGTTCTCCTATTATGGGCTACAAAATATTGGGATACTCCTTACTTCTGTTAGGAGATCACCTCAAAACTTAGATTACCAACAAATTTTAATTGCAAATATCTTTTTCCCTAAATTCATTTCAGGTCCCATTTTAACGAATACTGAAATTCAAAAATTCAAAACAAATAATATATTAGATTATGCCAATATATATCAAGGTGTAAATAGAATATTACTTGGATTATTAAAGAAACTCATCTTAGCAGACAATCTAACTACGATTACAGATACAGTATTCAATCATCCTGAATCTCAATTTAAAGGGATAACAATAGCTATAGCGGGCTTACTATTCACAATTGAAATGTATTTGAATTTTAGTGCGTATACAGATATTGCTTTAGGTATAGCAAAATTATTTAACATCAAATTAAAAGAAAACTTCAACTTACCATTAAGGTCATTTTCGATTTCGGAGTACTGGAGAAAAACCCATATTTCATTAATAGATTGGTTAACTCAAAACATCTTTTACTACATCACTTACACTTGGAGAAAACATCCGATAACATCTACAATTCTAGGAATATCAATAACATTTACTTTAAGTGGTATATGGCATGGAGCTAAAATCGGCTTTTTAATATGGGGAATTCTAAATGCTTGTTACTTGATTATAGAATTTATGATAAACAGGCTAAACCTTAAGAAAATAAAGATCATGAAACCATTAGGATGGTTAATAACGATAATAGCAGTTTCCTTTGCTAACTTATTCTTTAGAGCTGGATACTACTCAAACATTAATGCTTACCTATCTCAACTATTCGATCTTAATAAATGGAAATTTAACTGGGCAGAAGACGTGATTGCAATACTTGGAAATGGTGGATACCTAGAGCAACAATTTAATCTGTCGATGATAATAATATTCGTTGGTACGTTTTTACTTTTCGAACGAAAACTGGAAGGTGTATCTAGGAAAAAAACTCCATCAATTATTTATTACTCAACAGTAATTTTACTGATTTTCTTATTTGGTAATTTCAATGCCGGAACTGAATTTATTTACATGCAGTTTTAAACTCTAAACTCACCTATTCGCTCTCTTCGTAAAGCAGAAAGGTGTGCTCCATTTTTTAGAATCTTCCCGAAATCAGAAGCAATAGTTCTAATATAAGTTCCTTTACTACATACAATCGTAAAGTCAATAGCGGGGAAATTAGAACTATCTATTTCAAACTTAGAAACAGTAACAACACGTGGATTCATTTTAATCTCCTCCCCTTTTCTAGCGCTCTCGTAAGCACGCTTACCGTTAATCTTAACAGCACTAAAAACAGGAGGGTATTGAGTAATCTCTCCAGATAATTCTTCTACTGCCTTCTGTAAATCTTCTTCCGTTATTTCTTCAGTAGGAAAAGTATTATCTATTTCAGTTTCTAAATCAAAAGATGGTGTTGTTCCTCCTAGTACAAAAGTTCCTGTATACTCCTTTTCTTGCCCTTGAAAGGAATCAATTTCTTTTGTTTTCTTTCCTGTACAGATAACCAACAAACCAGTCGCTAAAGGATCTAAAGTTCCAGCATGACCAACTTTAATTTTTTTAATATTATGATCCTTTCTGATATTCCATCTAATCTTGTTCACCACTTGAAAAGAAGTCCAGTCTAGCGGTTTATCAACTCTTAAAACTTGACCACTTTGGAATTCCTCCAAAGTAATTTCATCAAAAGGTTTATCAGATTTTAAATCAAATGGAAGCATAATCAATGGATATTAAATCAATGGCTTTACAACAACATAAACAATAGATATTAAACCTACCGCAATACAATAGAAAGCAAAGTACTTTAACTTACTTTTCTTAACCAGACTTATCATCCATTTACAAGCAAATAACCCTGTAATAAATGCTGCTATAAAACCAGCCAATAAAGACATGAAAGGAGTTTTTAAAACTGGACGAAATCCAGCATAACTATCGGTCATTAAGAAATCCAATTGCTCTTCATTACAACCTGCATTAGTTAAACCAATCTTAACATCCGCCACTGTTGATTGTACTTCTTCAGCAGATAATTCTTCATTAGTTCCTAAAGCGTCCCACATCTCTTCCCTCATTCTCAGAGATGGTTCCAATGATGTTAATAAAGTAGCTTCGAAAAGCCCCTCTTTACTTGCCTCATTCATTACAAGTTCAACTCTTGCTTCAATATCTAATTCTTCCAGATTAGTAACTTCAACGTACTTTTTCCCTTTCAAAAGCATAGCTCCGAAAATCAATGGAATTACCATTAAGAAAGAAAATTTAGCAGCTCTTGTTCTATCAATACCCAATAACACAGATGTTCCAATTGTTGCTCCTGATCTAGAAATTCCTGGCATTATTGCAATAGCTTGAGCAATACCAATTATTGCTGCTGTAGCCCAAGTAATCTTCTTTTCCGATTGCTTGGCTTTATCAGCTAAAAACAAAAGCAATCCAGTTACTAGTAGCATAACACCAACTAGTAAGATATTTTTATAGAAAAACTCCTCTAATTCTTTTTCAAAAAGTAAACCTACAATTCCAGCTGGAACCATTGAAATACCAATTGCAATTACAAACTTCCAATGTTCGTTGAACTTAAACTTAAATACGCCCTTAAAAATTTCGAGTATATCTTTTCTGAAAATCACAACTGTACTTAAGGCAGTTGCTGCGTGTAATACGATCGTAAATAACATTCCTTCAGAAGGCATATTATCATCTCCAAATATTGCTTTAGCCAACTCAATGTGTCCGCTACTACTTACAGGTAAAAACTCTGTTAATCCTTGAATAATTCCAATGATTATTGCTTCTAATAAATCCATAAAAATTAATCGTCGATTACAGTATTGTCTTTATCTTCTCCAGTTCCTTGAACAACTAAGTCCTCATCATCGTTATCTGGCTTGATCATTATACCAACTCCAACGATAATAAACCCAAGTAATACTGTGATTGGTGCATAAGTAATTCTTCTAGCACTAAAAATCTCTTCAGGATGAAACTCATCTGGATTATCAGATTTACCTCCAGACATCATTATAAATCCAATTAAAACAACTGCAAAACCAATAATGATTGCAGTATAGTTTTTCTTTCCGAAAACGAAATGTGATTGTTGCTCGCTCATATCTTAATAGTATAACTTATCTGTTTTTAATCTTAAAAATTTACCTACTGCTACTTGAGTTGCAAACCATGTAATTGAGATTGCAATAATTATCATAGCTGAATAAAGTACTAAATCTAATTGCACGTTTTCTAAATCAGATTGAAACTCTGGCCAAAAATCGTATATAATTTTCAATGTTCCTGCCAATGCAAAAACAGCTAAAACTCCACTGAAAAAACCTAGAACAAGGCTACTTGCTAGGAATGGCTTTCTAATAAACCAATTACTTGCTCCTACTAGTTGCATTGTTTTAATAATAAATCGTTGGGAGTAAACTCTCAATCTAATCGTATTTGTTATTAATCCTATCGCTATGATTAAAAGTAAACCACCTACCGCTAGTAGCCCTAAACTTATGTTATTTACGTTGGTATAAACTTTATACATTAAGTCTTTTGGATAGTGCAATTCTTTAACAATAGGATCAGTATGTAATTCTTTAGCTAACAATGCTATACTGTCTAGGTGTAGATATTGTGCGTAAAAATAAACATCAATATTCTGAGGTAATGGATTAATTCCTAAAGTCATTGTGAAATCTTCTTCTGGGTCAATTTCAGATTGATACTCTTTCAAAGCATCTTCTTTATCTTTAAAAACAACCTTTCTAACAAAGTCTTCCGCTCCTAAACGCTTCTTAAGCTGAGTGATTTCAATATCCTTCGCACCATCTTTTAAGTAAATCTCAAATGCGAATTTCTCTTTAAAGGAATCACCAACGGCTTTCCCTTTAATTAAAAACATCCCTAATAAACCAACAACATAGATCACCATGGCAATACTAATCGTAGTTGAAATATACGATGATGTTGTTCTCCAATTAGAGTATTTATCTCCTGATTCAGACATGGCTACTAAGGTAATACGCCACAGTTAGAACATCTTTAAATCCTTAGACTATTTATAAACATTTAACTGTTTTTTAAGGTTCTTTTAAAACATATTGTAAAAAGACCACCTTTTTGGAAAGGATTCAGCTGTGCTTCCGTACTTTTACAGTCTAATTTTAGTAGAGATGGATTATAATTTTAACGAAGTAGAATCGAAATGGAGAAAGTATTGGGCGGAAAACAAAACCTATGCAACTTCAAATATATCAGATAAGCCAAAATGTTATGTATTAGATATGTTCCCTTACCCTTCTGGTGCAGGATTACATGTTGGACATCCACTTGGATATATCGCATCAGATATTTATGCTCGATTCAAAAAGTTGAATGGTTATAATGTTTTACACCCAATGGGTTATGATGCTTTTGGTTTACCTGCTGAGCAATATGCTATTCAAACAGGACAACATCCGAAAGTAACTACTGATGAAAACTTAGCAAGATACCGTGATCAGTTAGACCAAATTGGTTTCTCTTTCGATTGGGATCGTGAAATCAGAACTTGTGAGCCTAAATACTACAAATGGACACAATGGATATTCGGTCAGCTGTTCAACGCTTGGTTTAACAACGACAGCCAGAAATCTGAAAACATTGAAAAGTTAATAGCTACTTTCGAAACAGAAGGAAACGCAAACGTTAATGCAGCATGTGAAGAAACACCAGTTTTTACAGCTGAAGATTGGAAAGGAAAAACGGAAAAAGAACAATCAGATATATTATTAAATTACAGATTAGCTTACCTAAGTGATTCAATGGTAAACTGGTGTCCTAAATTAGGAACTGTACTAGCCAATGATGAAGTTATAAATGGATTAAGTGAAAGAGGAAGTTATCCTGTTGAGCGTAAATTGATGCTTCAATGGAGTTTAAGAATCTCTGCATATTCTGAAAGATTATTACAAGGTTTAGAGCAAATAGACTGGACTGATTCTTTGAAGGAAATGCAAAAAAACTGGATTGGAAAATCTACAGGTTGTAGTGTATCATTTGATATCGCCAATTCTGATAAACACTTAGAAGTTTTCACAACTCGTCCTGATACTATTTTTGGTGTTTCTTTTATGGTTGTTGCTCCAGAACATGAATACGTTGCTGAATTAACAACTGCAGATCAAAAAGCAGATATCGAACAATACATTACAGAAGCTAAAAATAAAACTGAGCGTGAAAGAATGGCTGATGTTAAAAATGTAACTGGTGTTTTCACTGGAGCATATGCTAAACATCCATTCACAGGTAAAGAAATTCCAATTTGGATTGGAGATTATGTTTTAGCTGGATACGGAACAGGTGCAGTTATGGCTGTTGCAGCACATGACTCTAGAGATTACGCTTTCGCTAAGAAATTCGACTTACCTATTCTTCCAGTTATCGAAGGTGGTAATATTGAAGAAGAAGCACATGAAGCTAAAACTGGAAAGTTAATCAACTCCAATTTCTTAGATGGTTTAAAAGTGAAGCAGGCCATGAAGACTGCAATCTGGAAAATTGAAACTGAAGGCTTAGGAAAAGGAAAAACAAACTATAGATTAAGAGATGCTGTTTTTGGAAGACAAAGATACTGGGGTGAACCAATTCCAATGTATTTTGATAAAGGAATTCCAAAATTAGTAGATGAAGCTGAATATCCACTTACACTTCCTGAAGTTGATGAATACCTTCCAACTGAAGATGGTGACCCACCATTAGGAAGAGCTAAGGATTGGAAACCTAAAAATGGTGACAATTACGAATTGAGTACTATGCCTGGTTGGGCTGGATCATCTTGGTACTACTTAAGATATATGGATCCTAATAATGATGGAACTTTCGCAAGTAGAGAGAATACAGATTACTGGAACCAAGTTGATCTATATATAGGAGGAACTGAGCACGCAACAGGTCATTTATTATATTCTAGATTTTGGTGTAAAGTGCTTCATGACTTAGGACACATTGGATTTGATGAGCCTTTCAAAAAGCTAATCAACCAAGGTATGATCTTAGGAACATCAGCATTAGCTTATAGAATTGAATATGCAATTAAAAGTACTGATGCTACAAACAGGAAAGAATTTATAAAAGCTGTTGAAAATGGTCCTGTACTTTACTTAAGTTATAATCATTGGCTGAAATATCAAGCTGAAGAATTGTCTGCAACAGAATTACTAGAACTAATCGAAAAACATTCTGGTGACTATGTAAATGGATTGAGACAAAATAATCTGGGACTAGACATTAAAAGCTTCAGCCCAATAAGAGTTGATGTAAACAAGGTTCATAATAATGAAATGGATATATCAGCAATAAAAAACTGGATGCCAGAATTTAATTCCGCTATATTTATTACAGAAAATGATCAAAAATTCATTTGTGGTGAAGAAGTTGAAAAAATGTCTAAAAGATGGTACAATGTAGTAAACCCTGATGATATTGTAGGAGTACAAGGAGCAGATGTTCTAAGACTTTATGAAATGTTCTTAGGACCATTAGAGCAAGCTAAGCCTTGGAGTACAAAAGGTATTGATGGTGTTAGTAGGTTTATTAGAAAGTTCTGGAACTTGTTCCATGATGCTGAAGGTAATTGGAACGTATCCGATGCTGAAGCTTCAAAAGATGAATTAAAAGTACTTCATACATTAATCAAAAAAGTACAACACGATATTGAAAATTTCTCTTTCAATACTTCAGTAAGTGCATTCATGGTTTGTGTAAACGACCTTCAAAAATTGAAGTGTAATAAATCAGCAATTCTAAAAGAGTTAGCAATTACACTTTCTCCTTACGCTCCATTTATAACTGAAGAGCTTTGGAATAAGTTAGGAAATAATGAAAGTGTTACTACTGCGACTTTTCCTAAATTTGAAGCTTCTTACTTAATTGAAAGTAATCATACTTATCCTGTTTCTTTTAATGGGAAAATGAGATTCACCTTAGATCTTCCTTTAGATTTAAGTAAGGATCAAATTGAAGAGGCAGTTATGAATCATGAGGATTCTCAAAAATGGTTGGATGGAAATACGCCAAAGAAAGTTATTATAGTTCCTAAAAAGATAGTTAATATCGTTGTATAGATGGGTTTTTTTCAAAGGTTATTAAACAAGCGAAGTAAAGATGTCCAAATTAATTCCAATGAAGATTTTTGGAATTGGTTTAAACTGAATGCTGATAAATTTCATCACATTGTTAAAGATGGTGATAACATAGAGGAAAAATTCTTTCATCCTTTATCTGAAGCATTAAAGCAATTAGGTGAAGGCTATTTTTTTGTAACTGGAATGTCTGATGATAAAACTGCAGAACTAGTTTTAACACCAGACGGGAATCTTTTAAAAATCGCTCAAATTGAAACGTTAATTGAAAATGCACCTTCAATTTCTGGATGGAAACTTACTGCTTTAAAATCTGCAATGGATTCTGAAGATTTCAGTATTGCAATGGGTGAAATTAAATTTGATTTCGACAGTCTATCTTTCATTGATAATTCAGATCCACTTTATCCTGACGAGATTAGTATTTCAATCGTCCATAAAGATTATAGTGAAGAAAACAGCAATCAATTTGATACTGGTATTTTTATCTTTTTGGATAATCTATTAGGTGAATTAGAAACTGTCACACTACTTGATGAAGTGAAATTAATAAGCCCAAATGAAGCAAAAGTCGAGTTAATTCCAATCAAGAAACTTCCTAGTTTTCTTAAGTGGAGAGATAAAGAATTCATTGAAAAGTATGAAGCAGTTAGATATGATACCGAAAATGATTCTTACAACATCATTGAATATTCAAGAAAAGATGGACACGATACTGTAGCAGTTATAAACACAGCTTTAATAGGTTGGGAAGCTAAATGCTCACATCCTTGGATTTTAGAACTTGAAATAAATTTTGAAGGAAATGAAGGTGGAATGCCTTATCCTGAACAGATGGAACAAATGAATATCTTTGAAGATAATCTTTCCGAGTATCTTATTGATTTTGATGGATATCTAAACATAGGTAGAGAAACTGGAGGTAATCAAAGGCTGATTTATTTCGCTTGTAAGGATTTCCGAAAGCCTTCTACTGTATCTCCTCAACTAATTAAAGAGCACAGTAGTCTTGATGTCAAATTTGAGATTTACAAGGATAAATACTGGAGATCCTTAGAAGGATTTAATGTTAAGTAAATCAGACCTCATAACATTTGATATTCACCATAGTTACCAACCCTAAACTTGAAGCTTCATATTTAGTTGAAAGCAATTACCCATACCCTGTTTCATTCAACGGAAAAATGAGATTCACTTTAGATTTAAGTAAGGATCAAATAGAAGAAGCTGTTATGAATCACGAATATCCTCAAAAGTGGTTAGATGGTTACACGCCAAAGAAAGTTGTAAATATAAAAAACTCGCGCGCATGTTCCGAAGGACATGCGTGTGTATATACTGGACTACCTAATAAATTTCGGACTATTTTTCTTAAGCCGCGATGTTAATATTT
>CAWVWF010000047.1:0-19012 GCA_963933885.1 uncultured Flavobacteriales bacterium
AACGTTTTAAAAGGATATTTCAATCCGTAAATATATCAAAAAATACGCTTTATTTCACACAATGTTTCCCTCTCTATTTTCCGTTTTAAATCTTAAAAAAAGGGTTGAAATAACACTATACATCTGAATTTAAATAACATACATACTAAAAGTGTATTTATAAAAAGCGTTTTTAACGTGTAATTATTTTTCATCTTGTTTCCTCTCTCTCTCAAGCCGCCCAAATACCCTAAAATAAATTGTTTAAGATGTTCATTAGCCGTTTCCAGAAAAGAAGACATTTGGACTTTAACGTACAAACAGTTGTAGTGGCGGGCCTTATACCCGCCCCTACAGGAAAAACAGGAACGATGGGAATAACCACAAATTTCAGATCCCTGTAGGAAACAACATAAGAAACTGTATTGTTAAATTGATGATGATCAAACTTGAGTAAAAAAAGTCAACGCAAAAATTAACAATAGAAATTGTTTCGTTATCCAATTTTTAAAAAAATTTTAGCCGTCTAATGAACATAAACAGGAACTAATTATCCGCATTAAATTTTCCTAAAAAAAAGAAAATGAAGTTATTAACAATAAGCATTGGATATATTGAATTTTTATAATTATCTTTGCCTGCCCTTTTTAGGGCTTTTTGCATTTGTTTTAATAAGTAAGATGGCTAACAATTTTAAAATATTCGCTGGATCCGCAACACAAGATTTAGCAAACAAAGTAGCTAATAAGCTAGGTACTACAACAGGAAATGTAACAATTTTCCGTTTTAGTGATGGTGAATTTCAGCCTTCATTTGAAGAATCTGTTAGAGGAGATGATGTATTTATTGTACAATCAACAATGCCTCCTACTGAAAACTTATTTGAGGTTTTACAAATGGTTGATGCCGCAAAAAGAGCAAGTGCAGCTAATATAATAGCAGTTCTTCCTTATTACGGTTTTGCTCGTCAAGACAGAAAGGATAGACCAAGAGTTTCTATTGGAGCAAAGTTAGTTGCTAACTTATTAACTGCTGCAGGAGTTACTAGAGTAATCACAATGGATTTACATGCAGATCAAATTCAAGGATTTTTCGAAGTTCCTGTTGATCATTTATATGCAAGTACAATCTTTTTACCATATATCAAGTCATTAAAAGAGACTGAGAATTTAGATATTATCATGGCAGCTCCAGATACAGGAGGTACAAAACGTGCTAACACGTATGCTAAATATCTAGACGTTGATTTAGCTATTTGTTATAAGCAAAGAGAGAGAGCAAACGAAGTTTCTGCAATGACAGTGATTGGTAATGTTAAAGGAAAGGATGTGGTAATCGTAGATGATATGATTGATACAGCTGGAACATTAACAAAAGCTGCTGAAATGATGATGGAACACGGAGCAAAAAGTGTAAGAGCTGTTTGTACTCACCCAGTTTTATCAGGACCAGCACACGACAGAATAGAGAATTCAGTACTAACAGAGTTAGTAGTTACAGATACAATACCTTTAGCTAGAGAAAATTCGAAAGTTAAAGTATTAACAGTTTCAGATTTATTTGGAACTGTAATCGAGAATTTGTTAAATCAACAATCGATAAGCAAACATTTTATTGCATAAAAAATTAAAATCAAAGTCATGAAAACGGTTCAAATTAAAGGAGAAGTAAGAGTAAATGTTGGAAAAAAAGATTCTGCTGCTGTAAGAGCAAGTGGTAACGTTCCAAGTGTACTTTACGGAGGAGAAGCTCCAATTCATTTTTCTGCTGATAAAAAAGCTTTTAACCAGATTATCTATACTCCAGACGCGTATTTAGTAGATCTTGATATTGCAGGTACAATTCATACTGCAATCTTAAAAGACTCTCAATTCGATGTAGTATCTGATGAGATTATCCATGCAGACTTTTTATTAGCACCTGCTGGTAAACCTGTAACAGTTGAAATCCCTGTATTAACTACAGGAAATGCTAAAGGTGTTGAAGCTGGAGGTAAGTTGCAAATTATCCTTAGAAAAATTAAGGTTAAAGGAACAGCTGATAAATTACCAGAGGCAATCACAGTTGACATGACTGATGTTGAATTAGGTGGTTCTGTTCAAGTTAAAGCGATTCCAGCAATTGAAGGTGTTGAAATCTTAAACTTACCTGGTGCTGTTGTAGCAAGAGTTCAAGTTACACGTAGCTCTAGAATGGGTGATGATGAAGAAGGTGAAGCAGTTGCTGTTGCAGCTACTGAAGAAGCACCAGCTGCTGAATAATTATAAAATTTTTCCATGAAATACTTAATCGTAGGGTTAGGTAACATTGGTTCAGAATATAAAGAAACACGCCATAATATTGGCTTTAAGGTCTTGGACGCATTTGTTAATGCGTCCAATTCTTCTTTTAAGACGGATCGACTTGGTGATGTTGCCGAAGTAAAGAATAGAGGTAGAAAACTTATATGTTTAAAACCTTCTACTTACATGAATTTATCAGGTAAGGCAGTTCGCTATTGGATGCAACAAGAGAAGATTCCACAAGAAAGAGTTTTAATAATTACTGATGAATTGGCTTTGCCATTTGGGAAAATCCGTTTAAAACCGAAAGGTAGTGATGGAGGACACAATGGATTAAAGAGCGTTCAGGAATTATTAGGAAACCCAGATTACTCAAGAGTTCGATTCGGAATTGCGGCTGAATTTGCTAAAGGAAAGCAGATAGATTACGTACTTGGAGAATGGAGTGAGGATGAATTGAAAACGCTAAACGAAAGAATTGATATTGTTTCAGATCTTATCAAAGCATTTTCTTTAAATCCAATTCAAAGAGTAATGAGTGAGTTTAATGGTAAATAATTATGGGAAAACTTATACTTATACCGACTCCAATAGGAAACCTAGGAGATATCACTTTAAGGGCTATTGAATGTATCAAATCTGTAGATATTTTACTAGTTGAAGATACCCGTAAAACAGGTAAACTTTTAAAACATCTAGAGATTGAAAAAAAGATGTGGGCGCATCACGCACACAACGAGCATCACACAACAAATTCTATAATTGAAAAAATAAAATCCGGTGAAACAATTGGGTTAGTTTCAGATGCAGGGACTCCTGGAATATCTGATCCTGGTTTTTTATTGGTTAGAGCTTGTGTTAATGAAGGATTAACAATTGAATGCTTACCAGGACCAACAGCGTTTGTTCCTGCTTTAGTAGGAAGTGGAATGCCTTGCGACAAGTTTTTCTTTGAGGGGTTCTTACCTCATAAAAAAGGAAGACAAACAAGATTGAAATTTTTAGCTACCTTACCCTGTACAATTATACTTTATGAGTCACCTCATCGATTGGTAAAAACATTACTACAGATTAAGGAATTTATTGGAGGTGACAGGGAAGCAGTAGTTGTAAGAGAAATAACAAAAATTTATGAAACTTTCCAAAGAGGAACAGTTACTGAATTGGGTGATTATTTCGAGAAAAATCCTCCGAAAGGAGAAATAGTAATAATAGTAGAAGGAAGTAAATAGAAAGTTATTTCTACAACAACCTATAAAATATTAGCATCATGGCAAATCAAAAGAAAACTGGAGGAAGTAATAAACGTAATCACGAAGTAGCACCCGTTAAATATAAAAAAAGACGATCTGGTGATGGTAAAAGAAAACGTTTAACATCTAAGGAAGCCAATATTGGTGATGGTAAAACAAGATTAAATAAATACTTGGCGCAAGCTGGGGTATGTTCTAGAAGAGAGGCTGATCTACTAATTGAGTTAGGTTCAGTTACTGTTAACGGTAAGATCATCGTTGAAATGGGATATAAAGTAAATCCAGGCGATGTTGTTAAATATGAAGGACAAACTTTATCACATGAAGAGCCTGTTTATATTTTAATAAACAAACCAAAGGAATTTCATGCAATAACAGATGACCCATCTAAAGCAAAATCTGTTGGTTCATTAATCAAAAACTTTTGTAAAACACAAGTATATCCTGTAGGTAAAATGGAAAGAGCTTCAACTGGAGTTCTTTTATTAACAAACGATCATGATATGATTGTGAAGCTTACACATCCTAAACATGATGTAAAGAAAATCTTTCAAATTGAACTTGATAAACCTTTCAGAAGAGAGGACTTCGATAAGCTTACAGCTGGTTATAGAAACGAACATGGAATCTTTATCAAGGTAAAAGAAATAGCATACCTTGGAACAGGTAAAAACCAAATAGGAGTTGAAATAGACTCTCAACTTAACCGTATTACTGAAAAGATATTTGAAGGGTTAGGATATAGCATAAAGAAGCAAGACAGAGTTTATTTTGCAGGCTTAACTAAGAAAAATCTTTCTAGATCTGAATTTAGATATTTAACTGAAGAAGAAGTTAAATCATTAAAAATGCTCGGATAAGAAACAAATTCACTTTAGTTCCCGTACAGCAATGCCACAACAAGTTATACCTATGGGATTCTTAAGTAATATTGTTAATATCGGAACTTCTAGTGTAGAAGATGAAGGAATAAAAAGCAGAATAAAAACTGCAAATATAGTTTCCATAATTTTTATTTTCATCGCGGTTGTTTATTCGTTTATAACATACAAAACAAATCCAACTTTACTATTCATTCCAATTACAGGAATCATTGTTGGTCTTGTATCAATTTTACTGAATAAAATAGGCCTAAACATTTTGGGTAGATTATTAATCTCTATTGCTCCAGTATCATTGTCTGGATTTTATCATGCCTTTCTAATCCCTATTGATGGAACAGCTCTAGTTGAATCTGGTTTTGTAACTTATGGTTTTGCCTTGGCTCCTTTTCTAGTTTTTAAGATTACTGAGTATATCGCTTGGGTTCCTTCCTTTATTTATGGATCCATCTGGATAATCGGATTCAAAGATTTAAAAGATTATTTCGAAGTTGAAGAAAAATTAGATGCCACTTTTATAACAGAAGGAATTATGTCATATCTAACAAGTGCAATGGCTATTATGTTTGGTACAGGAGGAGTCTTTTCATTGGCTTATCAAAATATGCAATCAGAAAGAAGAGGAGAGCAAATTCGAATTGATATGGATGCTAAGCAAAACGAAATGGAAACTTCACAAGCTGAGCTTCAAACAACATTACAAGAAATAGAAGAAAAGAAAGTTGAAGAAGAAAAAAGAATGTGGACCAATGATGGAATGGTTAAATTCTCTGAAATCCTTAGAAACAATACTGGTGAAGATTTATATGCAACTGTTATATCAGAACTTGTTAAATACGTTGGAGCTAAACAAGGTAAAATTTACAAAGTAAACGAAGATAATAAAGAAGGAATTCTAGAATTGTGTGCGACTTATGCATACGATCGATTCAAGTTTGAAGATGAGGCTTTAGAATCAGGAGAAGGGCTAGTGGGAGAAGCATATCAAGAAGGAGAAACTATTCATATTACTGAAATTCCAGACGATTACACTAAAATCACTTCTGGTTTAGGTGAAGCAAATCCCTCAGCAATTTTAATATTCCCATTAAAAAATGAAGAAGTTATTGAAGGTATAATTGAATTGGCAAGCTTTAATGAATTTCAAGATTTCCAAATAGACTTATTACATCAAGTTGGTGTTAACATCGCAACAACAATTTCAAGAGAAAAAATTAATTCTAGAACCTCATTATTATTAGAAGAAAGTAAACAACAAACTGAAGTGATGCAACAACAAGAAGAAGAGATGCGTCAAAATATGGAGGAAATGCAGGCTACTCAAGATATGATGGATCAGAAAGAAAATGAATTGCTTACTGAGATTAAAAAATTAAAAGCTCAGATGAAATAGGAATACTCTTATAAAAGAGTATTTTATCAAGGGTGAAATAAATCCTTCTTAAGTGCTTTCACAGTAAAGTTCCCAACTTGAACAACAACTTTATCCCCATTAATTTCTTGTAAGATTCCAGATTTACTGTAATTCGTAATTTTCACTCGATCCCCTAATTTCAATTTCTTAATTGGTTTTGGTTTTTCAATAACAACGTCCACCTTTAGCTTTCTTTTTTCTAGCTTAGGAAGCTTCTGCTGTTTTACTTTTTTATCTAATACAAGTGTATTCTTATGCTCTAAGGCTTTAGACTTTTCAATAGTCACAAACTTTTTAACAGAAGCATTTAATAACTGATTAGTTTCGTTGCCTTTATATTTCCCGATTAAATCAAATATCTTCTTACCAGCTTGAGTAAACTTTGTTTGTTGCTCGAAAAACCTAATCTGTTGTTCGGATTTGTAAATCAACTTCTCAAGCCTTTCCTCATAATCTCTAATTAACAATCTTGCTTCACTACTGGTTTGTATTTGAAGTTTATTCATTTTATTAAACTTCGACTTCTCTTGTTGTAAAGAAGTAGCTAAATCATCCAATTTAACTTTACTTTCAGAAACTTTCTCTTTAGCTTCCTTAATAAATTCAGCAGGAATACCGTTTAGTCTGGCAACTTCAAATGTAAATGATGAACCTGGTTGACCAATAGACAACTTGTAAAGTGGCTTTAACTGAACAGTATCAAATAACATACAAGCATTAACTGCTTCATCCATACTTGATGTTAGTATTTTGATATTTGTATAATGTGTATTTATTACAGCAAAACAATTCGTAGCATATAATTTCTCGTAAAAAACTTCAGCTAAGGCTCCTCCTAACTCTGGATCAGAACCTGAACCAAATTCATCAAGTAAAACAAGTGTATTCTCTTTTACCGTTTCTAAGAAATATTTCATTCTAGATAAGCGATAACTGTATGTACTCAATTGATTATCGATAGATTGATTATCACCAATATCTGACAGGATATTATCAAACCAACAAAATTCACTCACATCATCAACAGGAACAAAAATCCCACATTGAAACATTAACTGGAGAAGTCCAACAGTTTTTAACGTAACAGACTTCCCTCCCGCGTTTGGTCCAGAAACAACCAAAAATCTTTTCTCTTTTTGAAGTTCTAATTCCTGACCAATTGTACTTAATCCTAATTCTTCATTTTTTAAATACAGCAAAGGGTGAATTGCTCCACTCCAATACATTTTTTGATCAGTTCTAATCTTTGGATTAACTCCATTATAAGTTTTAGCAAAAATCACCTTGGCATTAAATACATCGAAACGAATCAATAAGCGTTGAAACGCCTCTAAATTTCCTCTTTCCGATCGAAGTTCATCAGTTATTTCTTTTAAAACTTTAAAAATCTCATTTGACTCTTCAATATAAAGTCTTTCTTGCTCTTTATTAATTTGTACATTCTCTGCCGGTTCAACATAAGTATAAACTCCCTTCGAACTCATACCATGCACCTTTCCTTTCACTTTCTTTTTCTGCGCCGAAACAACAGTAAGTAGTCTTCTATTATCGTAAAAAGTTTCCTCGGTATCCGCTAGAACATCACTTTTTCTATAACTAGCCAATACTTTTTCAAAATTCCTATTAATCGCAATCTGATTTGATTTTTGCTGCGTTCTAATTTTAAGAAGAAGTGGCGTTGCATCATCCTTTATAGTAAGTTTTGGACTTAATACCTTCTCTATAATTGATATTACATTTTGTACACTCGTAATGTGTGAACAAGCTTCAAATACTAAAGGATAATTATTCTTATGCTTTTTAGAAAAATCAATGATCTGTTTTGTTCCTAAACAAAGCTGATAGATTTTAATTAATTCATCCAAAATTAAAACTCCATTCTTAATGTCAAGAAGTTTTAAAGCATGATCTATATCTTCAGAGTTAGGGTGAGGAAAAACAATAGTATCATCTTCATAGATACTGCAGATCTCCTCAACCATACTAAGTTCACCCTTTAAATCATTAAGGTTGTTAAACGGCCTTATTTTAAGTGAATTTTCTTTTGCTTTATTAGATTTACAATAGTTTGATAAAAGTAGTTTCACCTTATCAAATTCCAAATCCTTCGCACTCTGCTGATCAAGTTTCATAATTAATTTGCCGCATTAGATTATTCAGACATCTAAATACACTGCAAATATATCAATAATCGCCACTATCTTTTCTAATCTTACCAAAATGAAGTTACTTTGTAGCACTATGAATACAGTGAAAAACGAATTTAGCTCAGAAAAACAACTTAGATACGACAAGGCTTATTTAAGAATGGCTTTAGAGTGGGGGAAATTAAGTCAGTGTACAAGAAAGAAAGTAGGTGCTATTATCGTTAAAGATAATATCATAATTTCTGATGGATTTAATGGAACACCAACTGGATTTGATAACTGTTGTGAGACTAACGAAGGCGATACTCATTGGTATGTTTTACATGCAGAAGCTAACGCAATCTTAAAATTAGCAAGATCTAATAACCGAGGTACAAATTCAACATTATACATTACGCTTTCTCCATGTAAAGAATGTAGTAAACTCGTTTTACAAGCTGGAATCAAAAGAGTTGTTTTTATTAAAGGTTATAAAGACACATCTGGAATAGACTTTTTGAAAACTGCAGGAATAGAAGTTAACCAAATTGAAGATCCAACTCTTAAAAATGAGTAATCAAAAATCTACGCTTTATTACTTACCCATAGTAGCTTCTTTATTTACTGTAATTGGTTTGTTATTAGGGAAATACTTATATCAAGATGGGTCATTAGTTTCTTTTTCTGGAAACGACGGAAAAGTTGAGGAGGTAATTTCAACTGTAGTTGACAGGTATGTTGACATAGTTGATCAAACTGAAATTACTGATCATGCAATAGTTAGTTTGCTTGAACAATTGGATCCACATTCTACATATTTACCGGCTTCCAAAGTACCACGAGTAAGAGAGCAAATGCGTGGAAATTTTGTTGGAATAGGAATTGAATTTAGAATTATAGATGACTCACTAGTAGTTGTTTCTCCAATTAAAGGTGGACCTTCTGAAGTAGCAGGTATGCTTTCCGGAGATAGGTTGATAGGTTTAAATGGTGAAGAAGTTTCTTTAGGTAAATTGTCAACTGATAGTTTAATTTCACTATTAAGAGGTAAAGCAGGAAGTGAATTAAGTATTCTGGTTTACCGGCCGTTTTCTAAGAAAAAAATTACAGTTAACTTAACTAGAAAAGAGATTCCCATTTACAGTATTGATGCTTCATTCCTATTGAATGATAGTACTGCGTTCGTCAAAATCAATAGGTTTGCTCAAAAAACTCCTGTTGAACTAAAAACAGCTGTTAAACAATTAATTAAGGAAGGAGCAAATAATTTAATTATTGACCTTAGAGGTAATCCAGGTGGTTCATTAACTTCTGTTAAGGAAATGTGTAACGAGTTTTTAAGTGAAGGAGATACAATACTTTCAACTAGAAGACAAGGTGAAATTGACATGAGTGTTGCTGATGGTACTGGAAGTTTTAAGAAAATCCCTTTAGTAATTATTGTAGATCGAAACAGTGCGAGTGCTAGTGAAATTTTAACAGGAACACTTCAAGACAATGATAGAGCAATAATAGTAGGAAGAAGAACATTTGGAAAGGGGCTTGTCCAAGCAGTAATCTCATTACAAGATAAATCAAGGATAAACTTAACGATAGCAAAATATCATTTACCATCTGGTAGATGTATTCAAAAACCTTATGTGAAAGATCAACTTCAAAAATATAGAGCAGAACATTCCGAACGAATAGAAGGTAAAAATTTTAACAACCTACCTGACTCGTTAAAATATTATACAAAAAGTGGAAGGCCAGTCTATGCTCAAAGTGGTGTCTCTCCAGATATATTCATTCCTTTTGACACGACCTATATCACAAAGTTTTCACTTCAATTAAGCGCAAAAGATATAATACGTGATTTGGTTGTTAAATTTTATAATGCAGAAAGATTGACAGGGAGCTCAGCAATCGAATGTCTTGAGCGCATCGATGAAGAACAATTAATAGAAACTTTAAGGGCTTACAGTCTAAAAAAAGATATCGAATGGAATGAAAAAGAATGGGGTATTTCGAGACTATACGTGCTTAATAAGATTAAAGCTTATATCGTAAGAATGAAATTTGGAAAAAATGGGTACTTTAAAATATCTTCATCTATGGATCAAGATATTTTAAAGGCCCAGAATGCTTCCTTAAAAAAAGATTAATTTAAATATTCAACTTTTAATATTTCTACTGGGTTAATCTTGTTTTGTAATTGTTTAATCCACTTGTAGGAAAGATGTTTATTAGGAATAGTAGATTTTCTAATTTGTGTAGAATCAGCGAAATAATACTCTAATTTCTTAATCGCTTTATTGTAGATTCCATACAAGATCCCATATTTTGTTTCTCCATTTGTAAACATTACTCGTGGGTATCTGTATTGATAATTTAAAATACTGTTTTCCATGATAATTTGTTTTAGTGGTGTAATTCTATAACGATTTGTTTTAGAGAAAGGTTAAGCATTTTACCCTACTATTTATCAACAGGGTGTTAATAACTTTCTATACAACACGTAACTACAAAAAAATGCCACGACGAATCGTAGCATTATAAATTGCTGAAAATAAAGGTATTTATATAAACTTTTTGTACGAAATGTAATTAGCTGCTAACCGAGTTGTAAAAGTCTTCTCAGTAAAATCAGTTCTGTTATTAGACCCAGTTAAGAACTCAATTTTTATCTTATTATAATTCTTTAAAGCTAGGTATTGATTACAGCTTAAAGCAATTCCTTCAATATCTTTTGTAATTAAATCATTAATAGATATAATATTACTATTAAATTTTTCCTTCCAAACGGACACTAATTTTTTTAAATCCAACCCCTCCATAATACAAACTATAACTTTCAGAAACGAATACGCTATTAACGCATTTTTAGTTACGTGTTTTACCGTACTTAAAAAGAAGGCTGATATGTAAGCTGGTTTATAATTTAATTTTTTCCTTGGAAGAAATAGGGATTTTCTTAACAACACCAAGAGCTCGCGCTTTGATATAACCATTCAATTCAATTTCAGTCTCACCACCACTTCTTAACATGGACATTATCCCTATGATCCCTCCACCTAATAATGATTTGAATTTACTTTCGATTCGAACTGTTACAATACCATCACTCTTCTTTGGCAAGATAACTTCATCAATTAAACTAAACTTTCCTAAACTGTTCCCGCCTAGTTTAACATCAATTTCACCACCTTTTGCTTTGATATTAAACCAATTCGGGTTTTCTATTTTTACAGATAAGCTTAGCTTGAGACCTTTCATCGAAATCTCTTCAACCTTGTAGCTATCAATACCTTTATATTCTAAATCTTTAAAAGCAATACAAGATTGAAGAAGAACAATTAAACTAAATAAGGCAGATAACTTGAGAATAGATTTCATAGACGGTTTATTTTTCTAAAATAGAACGGATATTAGGCTTAAAATAGTTTGGCCCCTTTAAAACTTTTCCATCTTCTCGATAAATTGGATTACCATCTGCACCCAATTTACTCATGTTACTATTCTGAATTTCTTCAAACACTTCAACAATTTTATGTTGCATACCATGCTTCATGATTGTACCAAACAAAATGTACATCATATCACCTAAAGCATCAGCAACTTCAATTAAATCACCGTTTTCAGCAGCTTCGAGATACTCTTCGTTTTCCTCTTTCATCAAGTCAAAACGCAGTTGAATATCTTTCTTTTCGATTTTCACTGTTGGTTCATGATTGTTTCCTATTCCGAAAGCATCATGAAATTTCTCAACATGGCTTATTAATTCGTGTATATCTTTTGCGCTTACCATCTTAACCAAATTTCATGTCGTTTAATTCTTCAGGTAAGTTTTTCTGACTATAGAAAACTCCTATACCTTCTCCTTCTTGCCAAACAGGCATATCAACTTTTAAAGCAACATTGTAGATCGTTTTTGAATCATCAACTTTCTCAACATTGGCTTCATGTAATAAAGCAACTTCAAGAATAACTAAAAAAGATTCATCTTCTCCAATTAACTCAATAACTCTACATCCTGGCAAGACTACTCTTTCAGTCTCGTTATTATCTTCGTCGTATAAAGGCAATTCAAAATCCTTTAATTCGTCGTTGATGCTTATAATATCGAATGGTAATTTCTCTTTAAAACTCCATTCTGCCGCTTCAATATTAAACTGAACAATCATTGTTTTTTCGTTTACAATAAAGATAGTTGGTAATGAACATATACCCAAACCAATGGGTAAGAATAGATAAACAAATGAAATATTTTTTATGTTGAATGAAAACATTGTAATTTTAAACCATGAATAAAACTGTACTTTATAGTATTTGTCTCTTACTTGCTGTTTTCTCTTGTTCTTCTTCAAAGACAACTGAAAGAAAACCCAAAATAGATTTTATCTTATCAGTTGATAGTTTAAATTTAAAAAAAGACGTGGCTTTCTTATCAGATATTGATCCTGCTAGAAATTATAAACATCCAGAAATTTTAGATTCTGTTGCTGACTATATTTTTAACGTCTTAAAAGAAAATGCAGACACTGTATATTTTCAAAACTTTACTGTTAAAGGAGTTAACTATAAAAATGTAATCGCTAAATATGGATTACAGCATTCAAAAAAAATAATTGTAGGTGCACATTATGATAGCTGTCATGAATTACCTGGTGCAGATGACAATGCCAGTGGGATTGCAGGATTGCTTGAAATTGGCCGAAATATACCAAAACAAAAATTACAACATCAAATAGAATTGGTAGCATATACATTAGAAGAACCTCCTTTTTTTAGAACGGAACAAATGGGTAGTGCTGTTCACGCAAGAAGTATCGATAAAAAAAATGTACTGGGAATGATTTGTTTAGAAATGATAGGATACTACTCGAACGAACAAAATTCTCAAGAATATCCAGTAGAAGGGATGGATCGAAAATATCCAACAACAGGTAATTTTATTGCCGTAATCGGAAATTTAAACCAGACAACATTTGCTAGCTCAATTTCAAACTTAGTAACTTCAAAATGTCAAATCAATGTAGTTTCTTTTAATGGACCTCCTGCAATGGAAGGAATTGATTTTTCTGATCATTTAAACTATTGGCAGAATAACATGAAAGCAGTTATGATAACCAATACTGCTTTTTACAGGAACAAAAACTACCATACTAAGTTAGATGTTAAAGAAACGCTAAACTATTCTTATATGGCTTCAGTTGTTGAAGGTGTATTAAACGCAGCTTGTAATTACAATGAATAAACTTCTTACAATATTATTTTTTATTGTAATTCTATTAAGCAGTTGTGCTGGTAGAAAAGATTCCTATTCTTTAAATGGTAATGGGCGAAAGGTTAAAACTAAATTCAAGGACAACTTCTCTAGTAAATCAAAAGGAAGGACTGGTTTAAAAAAAAGGAAAGATTCCTATTCTGGTGCTCCAAGGAAAAAATTATCTTTTAAATGGAAAGACAGTTTTAATGGTGGGGGAAGTAAAAGGAAAAACAAACCTCATAGTGACTCATATAGCGGTGGAAGAAGTAAACGAAAATCCAAAGCTCATAGGGATTCATATAGTGGTAGTGGAAAAACCAAGAAAAGGAAAATAAAAAGAAGAGGGACTTATGGTACTTCTCCTACTAAAAGAGTAGACTTTTCAAAAAGAAGAGATTCTTATTCTGGTGGATCAAATAAACGAAAGTTTAAAAGTCACAAAGATTCTTACAGTAGCGGTGGTGCTAAAAAATTTAAAATGGGTAAGCGAGATTCATATGGCTCGTCAAGAAAAAACTCTAATAAAGGTTATAAAGATCCCAATAAAAAGTGGTGGAATATCTTTGGGAAAAAATCAAGACACGGTAAAAAATACAAATCTCGAAAAACCTACGGTGGTTCACGAAAACGTAAAAAGATCAAAAAGAAAAAGGTTAAACATAAAACCGATTTCGAAGGACTCTAGATTTTCATTATAGATTAAACTTTATACCTTGTGCTAAAGGGACAGTGTCACTATAATTTATAGTATTAGTTTGCCTACGCATATACACTTTCCAAGCATCTGATCCAGACTCTCTTCCTCCTCCAGTATCTTTTTCTCCTCCAAATGCTCCACCTATCTCAGCACCTGAAGTTCCAATATTTACATTTGCAATTCCACAATCAGATCCTGCTTGTGACAAAAACTTCTCTGCTTCTTTAACATTACTCGTCATTATAGCTGACGATAAACCTTGAGGAACTCCATTTTGCAGTTCAAATGCTTCTTCTAAAGTATCATATTTAATTAAGTAAAGAATAGGAGCAAACGTTTCATGTTGTACTATTTCGTAATCATTCTTCGCTTCTGCAATTGCTGGTAAAACGTAACAACCACTTTCGTAACCTTTACCTTTTAATACACCTCCTTTAACAAGTAATTTACCACCTTCCTTAACTACCTTTTTTAAAGCAATCTTATACTGCTCTACAGATTCTACATCTATTAAAGGACCAACATGATTATTTTCATCTAATGGATTCCCAATAGACAATTGATTGTATGCACTTGTTAAAGTTTCTTTTACTTTATTATAAATCGAGGAATGAACTATTAATCTTCTAGTACTAGTACAACGCTGTCCTGCTGTCCCTACCGCACCGAAAACAGCACCAATTGTAACGACCTTTAGATCGGCACTTGGCGTTACAATTATAGCATTATTTCCTCCTAATTCAAGAAGGCTTTTTCCTAATCTTTTTCCAACTGCAGCTGAAACCAATTTCCCCATTCGAGTTGATCCCGTTGCAGAAACTAATGGAATTCGAGTATCATTAGATAATAACTCACCAATTTTATAATCACCATTTACCAAACATGAAATTCCTTCTGGTAAACCATTTCTTTTGAAAACTTCCGCTACTATATTCTGACAAGCAATTGAACAAAGTGGTGTTTTTTCAGAAGGCTTCCAAACACAAACATCCCCACAAATCCAAGCTAAAAAAGTATTCCAACTCCAAACAGCAACTGGAAAGTTAAATGCAGATATAATTCCAACAACTCCCAATGGATGATACTGTTCATACATCCTATGCTGCTCTCTTTCGGAGTGCATTGTTAATCCATGTAATTGTCTAGACAATCCAACAGCAAAATCTGCTATGTCAATCATTTCTTGAACTTCACCTAAACCTTCTTGATAACTTTTTCCCATTTCAAAGGAAACTAATTTACCAAGTGCTTCTTTATGTTTTCTAAAAGCTTCACCAACCTGTCTGATGATTTCTCCTCTCAGCGGAGCAGGAGTCATTTTCCAAGTCTTAAATGCCTTTTCAGAAGTCTTTACGACCTTTTGATAATCTTTCTCAGAAGCTGTCGAAATTGTAGCAATTAGAGATCCATCAACTGGAGAAAAAGATTGGATATCTCCACCTTTTCCTACAAATTTCTTAGAACCGGTACTTACTCCAGAATTCTCATTTTTAATACCTAATTCTTTAAGTGCTTTACGAACTCCAAATGTTTTAGAAATGCTCATGATAAAAGGATTTAAAATAAACTACGAGTATAGGTTTAAAAAGTTAATGTTCTAAATAGAATATTCCCAATTATATTGATCGATTGTTTTTACACAAGCAACTAATAAATCTAAAGAACCTTGAATATCTGACTTATCACACATTTCAATTACTTGATGAATATGTCTTGTAGGAATTGAAATTGCTCCTGCAATAGATCCTCCTGCAGTAAATTGCTGTAATGCTTGAGTGTCTGTTCCACCACCAGTAAGAATTTCTGGTTGCCAAGTAATATTATTTTTGACTGCTGTTTCTTTCATAAATCTTACCATACGTTGATCACATACAGTTCTTGAATCCATTATTTTAACAGCAGTACCTTTTCCAAGTGTAGTAATTTTTTCATGATCAGCAGCACCTGGAGTATCGAATGCGATCGTAGTATCTAAACAAATTCCAAAATCAGGCTGAACACTCATAGTAGCAACTTGAGCGCCTCTGATTCCAATTTCCTCTTGAACCGTAAACACAGCATAAAAGTCATATGGTATCTCTTGTCCTTTCAATATCTTCAAGGCTTCAATCAATATGAATACAGAAACACGGTTATCCAAAGATTTACAGTTTACACAGTTTCCCATTTCAACTAAACCTCTTTCTCTTGTGATTGAATCACCAACAGAAACTAGTTTCTCAACCTCCTTCTTATTCATTCCTAAGTCGATAAAATAATCGCTCATTTTAGGAACTGTATTTCTTTCTTCAGCAGTCATTACATGGATTGGCTTTGCTCCCATTGCTCCAAGAACATCTTCCCTACCATGAATAATAACACGCTGAGCAGTTAACGTTTTAGGGTCAAAACCTCCAAGTGTATGGAATTTAACAAATCCTTCATCAGTAATATCTGTAACAATAAAACCTATTTCATCCATATGGGCAGCAACCATCACTTTTTTTGGTGACTTACCTTTTTTGATGGCAATAACATTCCCCATATTGTCAACAGAAACCTCGTCAACTAAATCTTTTATTTCTTCTAACACCAATTTTCTTACTCGATCTTCAAATCCTGGAGCACCAGCAACTTCACAAGTTTTTTTCAATAATTCTATGTTAATTCCCATAATAAATTTTAAAAAAAAAGGGTTAGAAAATAAATCCTAACCCTTTAAATGAATTTGTATATTTTAAACTTTACTCAACTGAATTGAGTTTGTTTTTCCTTTTGACTTCAATGGAATAGAAGCAATATTGATAAAGTAATCACCAGTTGTAAGGTAACTTTTGTCAACCAATACTTTCTGAATGTCTCCAATGATATCATCAGTTGAAGCATCTTCGTCATAATAGTAAGCTTGAACACCCCAAACTAAACTAAGCATATTTAATATTTTCTTATTTGTTGTATAAACAAATGTAATTGCTTTTGGTCTATGTGAAGAAATTTTACAAGCTGTATATCCTGAAACAGTCATCGTTGCAATAGCTTTCGCTCCAACACTATCTGCTAATTGAACAGCACTTGTACACATCTTATCAGTAATCAATCTAGTTTCCTTAGCGATAGGCGCATAATTGTGATTAAAGATATCATCATAAGATTCAACCTTAGTAACGATATTAGTCATCGTTTCAATTACTAAACCTGGATGAGCTCCAACTGAAGTTTCTCCAGAAAGCATTACTGCATCAGCTCCGTCCATTACTGCATTTGCAACATCATTAACTTCAGCTCTTGACGGCGTAATTCCATCAATCATACTTTCCATCATTTGAGTAGCAACAATGATTGGTTTAGATGCTTTTAAACACTTCTTAACCATCATCTTTTGTAACAAAGGAACATCTTGATAAGGAACTTCAACTCCTAAATCTCCTCTTGCTACCATGATCGCGTCTGTAACCTCAATGATTTCATCAATGTTATCGATCGCCTCAGGCTTCTCAATTTTTGCAATTATTTTTATATCTCTTCCAGCTGCATGAATTAATTTTCTTAATTCAATAATATCTTCAGCAGTTCTTACAAATGAAAGTGCTAACCACTCAACGTCTTGTGTAAGAATGAAATCTAAATCTTCTCTATCCTTTTTAGTTAAAGATGGCAATGAAATTACAGTATTAGGAAGGTTAACTCCTTTTTTACTTTTCAAGATCCCTCCATGTTCAACAATAGCAACAACTTCACTTTTCCTATCTGTAGATTCAACTCTTACAGCTAGTTTCCCATCATCGATTAAGATTAATTCACCTGGATTAACATCCTGAGCAAATTGAGGGTAAGTCATGTATACTTTTTCTGATGTTCCGATACACTCTTCGTTCGTAAAGATAATCTTACTTCCGTTTTTAATCTCACAACCTTCACCAGCCATAACACCAACACGTAATTTTGGACCTTGTAAATCCGCTAAAATCGCTAGGTTTGATCCGATCTCTTCATTAACTGATTTGATCATTTCAATATTCGCTTGATGAATACTGTGTTCACCGTGAGAAAAATTTAAACGACAAACATTTAAACCTTTTTCGTGCATCTCAATAATAACTTCTTTCGTAGAAGATGCCGGTCCTAAAGTTGCAACTATTTTTGTTCTCTTTAAGTCCATAATATATATCTTTTAAACTAAATTTCTTGCGTAAAAATAAGAGACAAATATAAACAATTCATTTTAGTTAATACATTCTGATAGGGTGGAATTTAACATATTGATAAATATGTTATAAACAATGGAATACTAACATGTTATAGACTAGAACAATAAATTATGCCTGCTCTTTAATTCCATAGGGTCTACGATCAACGAAGTTAAAACTACAGACAAACCTCTTATTTGTTGATTAAAATCTTCAAACTCCTCATCTGAAAATGGTCCCCAATATTGCACAAAATAATCCATTTGTTTCATCTCAGGAATAAGGTATCCTCCACTACATCTATTAGATATTAAATTGATAGTTGTATGACTCTCCTCATCATCAAACGCATAGAAACTAAAAAACCCTTGAGTTTTCTTATCCAATTGAAAATCGATATCTTTCAATCTTTCTAGATCAATCTCGAAATGTTTATTTAACGACCATGACAATCTATAGTCTGGTGCATGGCAGGAAATTCCGATTAATAAAAAATCAAAATCGTATTCTAAATCAAGTGTTAGTTTACCCATTTAAAACACCAAGTTCTGTACACAATTTTTCAGCAGCTTTTTGTTCAGCTCCTTTTTTAGATTTATCTCTACCTGTCGTAGTTTGTTTACCGTCTAAAACAATAACAGCCTCAAATTCTTTAGCTCTTCCTTCACCGTATTCTTGGATGATTTCAAATACTAAATCTTGTTTTTCTTTTTGAGCCCATTCAATAATTCTTGATTTGAAGTTCGTCTCTTCATTCTCTAACTTATGTAGAGAAATATTAGGCTCAATTACTTTTTTCAAAAGGAATTTTTCGCAAACTTCTAATCCTTTATCCAAATAGATAGCTCCTATTAAAGCTTCAAAAGCATTTCCGAAAATGCTTTCTGTTTTTGAATTCTTGTCTAAACGAGCAATAATCAATTCGTTTAGACCAATTTTTACTGCCAATGAATTTAAAGATTGACG
>CAWVWF010000048.1:0-18859 GCA_963933885.1 uncultured Flavobacteriales bacterium
GAAGTGAATAAAAAACTAAAAGATTTAAATGATTCCTTAGAGCTTTCTCTTCACCAAAGATCTAAGCATATAGTCGAATTAGCTAAACTTCCTGAATTAAATCCAAAGCCTGTTTTAAGGTTTTCAACAGAGAAACATCTACTCTATGCAAACCCGATAGGAATTACCTTACATAGAGACATACTTGCTAATAAACAAGCACTTATTGACCTTAACGAAAGTTTAATTAAATCATTAAAAAATAAAGGTAACACTGAAGTTAGGTTGTATGTAAATTCGGAAATATACACCCTAACCCTATGTCCTTTTATTAAGGCTAATTGTATTAACGTATACGCAGTAAATGATACAGAAAGATTAAGAACTAGAGAATTATTAATAGAATCAAAAGAAACAGCAGAAAACTCATTAAAAGTAAAAGAGGAGTTCCTTGCCAATATGAGTCATGAAATTAGAACTCCTATGAATGCAATCGTTGGACTTTCTGGCTTATTAGCATCTTCAACTTTAGATACAGAACAAACCAAGTTTAATGATAATATTAGAAAGTCAGCACAGAACTTACTTGTTATCATTAATGACATCCTAGATTTCAGTAAACTTGAATCTGGGAACATGGAAATAGAACATGTTAGTTTTTCACCACGTGAATTACTAAATCAATTATATTCGATATTAAAATTTAAAGCAGAAGAAAAATCATTATTGTTACTAAACAAAATAGACGATAATTTACCAGATCAATTACTCGGAGATCACTTTAGAATTAATCAGGTTTTAATTAACCTTGTTTCAAATGCTATTAAGTTCACAAAAAAAGGACATGTAAATATTCATTCAACCTATCACGAAGGCTTTCTAATTATAAGTATTGAAGATTCTGGTTGTGGTATCTCAAAAAATGACCAACGCTTAATATTTGAAAGTTTTAAACAAGCTCAAAATACAATTTCAAAATCTAGTGAAGGGACAGGGCTAGGATTAACAATAACAAGAAACTTAGTTGGACTAATGAATGGTCATATATCTGTAAGTAGTACTGTAAACCAAGGATCTACATTCATAGTCAAGATTCCTTTAATTAAAACTGATATACCCTCTGTTACTCTAAACATTCTTAATGACACCTCAGCCAATATTTCAAAAACCACAAAAACCTTCAAGGTTTTATTAGTTGAAGACAATGAAATCAACTCTTTTATGGCTACAAGTTTATTAAGTAGATGGAATCTAGAAATTGTAGCCGTTCAAAATGGTTTGCAAGCTGTAAATAAAGTGGCTGAAGAATTATTTGATGTCATTTTAATGGACATGCAAATGCCTATAATGAACGGACTCGAAGCTACTAAGAGAATTAGAGAGGAGCTAAAAAATAAAACCCCAATAATTGCATTAACAGCAAATGCAATTAAAGGTGAAAAAGAGAAATGCATAAATGCAGGAATGAACGACTACCTTTCCAAACCATTTAATCCAAATATTTTATATGCAAAAATGCTTGATTTAGTAACTAATACTAAAAATTCTGAATCATTTTTCACAAGTGAAAAAATCAATAATTTGTCTAATGTAAATGACTCGTTAATAAAAAAATTATTGGGTATATTTTTATCTACTTACGACAAAGAAATAGATGAATTCACAACTCTAATGAATCAAGAAAATTATATTGATTTAGGAAGAATCGCTCATAAGATGAAACCTTCTATAGATTATTTGGCAGTGAATAAATTGGGAGTTTTAGTAAGAGAGGTTGAAGAGTCAGGTAAGAGAAATATAAATGCAAAAGAATTATACCTAGAATTTCTAGACAGCATGAGTATTCTTGAATCAGAAATTAGAAAATTTCATGATACTCAATTTTTATAAAACGACTATGAATTATTTGGTGACTGTCACCAAAATAAAGTCATTCATATATCCAATGTTTATTACGTATTTGAGGATAATTACTGTTCAGGAATCATGGGTTTTCGGAACAGCTTTTCTATTCATTTTTCTATTGAATTAGTAGCGTGAGGGAGATTGAATTCGTTTAAACCACTTAAAAATGGTTGTAACATCATCATCTGAAGAGCGTTCTAATATCTTCATAATCGAACATTACTAAGTGGGAATAATAATTATATCAAAAGTCGATTTTGTAATAAAATATTGGGAAGAACCCTAGTTGATATTCATCAATGTATTGAGCATCCTCCGTCCCAATTGCTGGGATATATGTTTTTTTCAATACGTTTTGAATACCAGCAACATTTACAATATCCAAAGCAAATTCGTGTGTTACTTTTTTCTTGTTCACTTTATAACTCACTTTTAAATCCGCTCTAAAATAATCCTTAAACTGTTGTTCGTTAGCTCGGGATAAATCCTCTACTAAATACTCCGCTGAGTTGGATGCGGTAGAATCTGGAGCAGTATAACGTTTTCCTCCAGCGTATGTGATTTTGGTACCGATTCCCAAAGTTTTGTTTTTCTTTTTTCCGAGCTTCCATTCTTTTCCAACTAATAAGTTACCTGTGTAGTTACTATTGAAAGCTGTGTTTCTTAAAATATCATCACTTCCTTTGTATTTGGAATCGTAAATAGATAGTGTTGTAAGCAAGAAGAAACTCTTGTTGAAAAACTTCTCAAACGTTATTTCAAAACCATAATTATACCCTGTACCAGTGTTCTCTAACTCTGGTGGGTAAGCAAATCTATAAGTAGATCCAAAGTTAATCATAGAGTATCCAGTAGCAGTATCCTTGTAAACTGGAATGTTCGTTAGGTTTTGGTAATACACTTCCGTTTTAATTCTAGATGTTTTGTTAACCGCCACATTATAGCCTAAAACGAAATGATCACTTTTAGTAAAACCTAAATCTTGGTTGTGTCTTCCAACTTCACCGTTGGCATTTTCAAACTCTTGGAAGTAAAAATAAGTAGGTTGAATTTGGCTGTGTTTTCCATACCCAAAACTCAAGTCTTGCTTGTTCGTTAATTTATACTTTAAACCAGCTCTAGGCTCTACAGCATAGGAATTATTAAGTGTATACAATTGAGCGTTAACTCCTATATTAAATACCAATTTCTTATTGGCTTTGTACTTCCACTGAGAATACCCTCTTACCAAACCTGCTTGGTTCGCAAAATCGATAAACGTAGTTTGAACGCCAGCTACGTCAAATTCATAATTAAACATATCATAGCTATAATGCGTATAGCTCAACCCTGATTTTAAACTGTTTTTCGAATTCCACTTGTATGTTAAGTCGGTATTAAAAGAAATTCTATTCTCCTTTACACTATATCTAGTAATGGTAAACGTATCTGTTTTCACATAATTAATATCCCGCAATACCTTAATGTGACGGGATGCAGCTTCACTCGTTGTTGCCGCTACTGTAGCACTAAACAACGTTTTCTTATTAATGGATTTCTTGTATGTGGCACCAACAACACCCATGTTGGTTTCAAACAACTGGTCACGGTCGCTTAGTCCATATAAATCTTCTGATCTTACTGTGTCGTTGCTTACAATAATATCGATGTTACTTTTTCCTCCCATTCCAAAAAAGGAAATGTTCGCATGATTTTTTAAAGGGAAATTCAATTTAAAAGATCCATCCATAAATCGTGGAATCGCATCCAAACCAATGTTAATTCCAGCAAAATCAAACAATTCAAAAGTGGAATACCTAAAGTTTACTAAGTAACTCGCTTTTGAAGAATCACTGAAAGGTCCTTCAGCGCTAAACTCTGTCCCTAATAATCCTAACAATCCAGTAAACTCATGTTTTTCGTTGTTTCCATTTCTGAATTTTATATCAAAAACACCCGACGTTGCATTTCCATATTCTGCTGGAAAAGCACCCGTAAAGAAATCTGATTTCGCCAGCATTGTATTGTTGATAATAGCTACAGATCCTCCATTTGTTCCTGCAATTGCAAAATGATTTGGATTAGGAATATCCACACCTTCTACTCTCCACAAAACTCCTACTGGTGTATTTCCTCTGACAACAATATCATTTCGAGAATCATCAGCCCCTTGGGCCCCAGCAAAGTTGGAAGCAGCACGAGCAGGATCAGATCTACTTCCGGCATAACGCTTCGTTTCTTCTACATTAAAAGTACGAGCACTAACGGTTGCCATTTGATTATTTGTTTCATCCTTGCTTGAAATTGTAATTTCTACAGCACCTAGTCCAACAGTGCTTTCTTCTAGTTCAATATCCAAAATCGTTTCCTTTCCTGCATCTACAATTACGTTAGGAATATCAATGGTTTGAAAGCCAGTATATGAAATGACCAACGTATATTTTCCAAAGGGAATATTTTCAATTTTATAATAACCATTTACATCAGTTGTTACACCTTTTTCTTCTGTTAAGGCACCTCCTTTGATAATTATCATCGAACCAATTAAAGGGTATTGGGTTTCTCCATCTACAACCTTTCCTCTTACGGTTTGAGTTTGTGCGTTCAACAGTACAGTTCCTAAAAGGAATATGGTAAAAAGTAAATTTTTCATCCGATTTTCGTTTAAATCAAGCTGTAAATTTACAACATTAAAAAGGGAATTTAGCCAAAAAATATTGGGTTATTTTTAATGATAAGTAAATTTTAACACCCCATTTATGATCCAGAGAGGATCCAAAATAGGAATCAATATAGTCACTCCGATTTACTGGTAAGTATGAATTAATTTTGATCCACGTTTCCAATGTTGTTGAACGATTATTAAGGCTGTAAAACATATGGGTTACAATTCTCTTATTTAAATTGTAGTTAAAATATTTGTTTGATTTGAGGTGCTACTCATCGCTTAGTCCTTCGACTCCGCTCAGGATGACAACAAAAAATAGGACGTTAAAATAAATTAGGTAATGCTTCCTTTAAACAGAATAGTGAAGTAATTATGGATATACATTTTGATTACTAAATCGAGTTTTTAAGGGCAACTAAATTCTTTTTTTTGTTCTTCTAGGAGCTCATAAAAAATAGATTTCGATAATTTTTCAAAGTGTTTGTCTGACGGGAAATTTGAGAAGTTAGTCATCAGTTTCTTAGTTGTGAAAGAATAGTATGTTCCAATTAAATATCCACTGTAAAACCAGTCTTTACTATGGTAATCTAAATTAAATCTACGGAATTTCTTGAGTAAATTAGACTTAGTAGCTCGTTCTATAAATCGAAGGATATACTTGTTTTCATAGTTGTCCTTATATTCAATTACAAGTGTTCCTTTTGTTCCGATTACTTTGATCCGATGGTAATACTCTCTAGATTCACCAGAAGTCATTCGTTCAAAAAAGATAAGCTCTTGAGTATTTCCAATTTTATCAGAAAACTCTGGACACTTTAAATGAACGGAGTCTAGTACGGACAATTCACAGTGGATGTGGGTTTTATAATATACATCCGTCTTAATCATCGATACAGGGAAATCGAACTGTCCTTTTGATGTTGCTGAATCTGCAGTCTTAATTCGTTGTCCTACAATTGATAAAGTATCTCTCCAGCGTTGATGAGGGAATTTATTGTTGATTTCATGAAACGCAACTGAGTTTTTAACTGGTATTTTAAGTTGCTTTGAAGAGCTACAGGATACAAATAGACTCGTTAAAATAATGAAGAAAAGTAATTTCATAGATTAATCTAATCTTGGTTTCTGTCTCAATGATTTCAGCTTTCCTCTTTGTTGCTTAGCATCCTTTTTACGCTTCTTAGATCCTTTACTTGGTTTGGTGGCGATTCGCCTTTTTTGAACAACCAAACCTGCTTCTAGAATTTCAAAAAACCGTTTGATAACCTTGTCTTTATTCTGAAACTGACTCTTACTATCGTCGCAAGCAATACTTAAAATTCCAGCACTTGTTAAACGCGTAGAAATAGATTTAAGTAACAATCGCTTGTCTCGTGAATTTAAACCTTCAGAACCTTTCAAATCAAACGACAGCACAACTTTAGAAGAAACCTTATTTACATGTTGCCCACCAGCACCAGAGCTTCTGATTGCTTTAAATGTGAGTTCATTAATTAAGATTGATTTGTCCATCTGTAATAGTATAGCTCTAAAATACTAAAAGAGGATTAAATAAACTCAATGAAAAATTCTAGTTGGAAAAAATGTTTGTAGGGGTGCCTCTGTGGGTACCCGAAACCCAGTACGTCCTGAAACTAAAAAATAATTATAAATGAAGGTAATAGTTTGGATTATTTACAATTACTCTACTGTGTGGTGGGTACCCACAAGAGGCACCCCTACATATACGAGTTTGAGTATTTATTCCAACCCACAAGTTTATCACTTTTTAACACTTAATCAGGCACTGCATACAGATAATAAAGCGTTGCCCTTCAGCAAAAACAAATAACTCATTTTTACAAAAAACAAACGCAATGAAAAACTTAAAAAGCAACATTTATCTAAAAATTGGAATTATAACCGTTTTGGTAATGTTCCTATTAATTCCAACAGCAATGGTTGAAGGGATTATTAAAGAGCGATCACGAGTCCAAAGAAACACCATTAATGAAGTAAGTGAAAAATGGGGGCAAGGGCAAACAATTACAGGTCCTTATATTTCTATCCCGTTTGATAATTATGTAGAAAATTACTCTAAAAAAGATTCTGCATTTATAACAACTAAACATACAAAGTGGTTAAATGTCCTTCCAGAAAAACTAGATATTACTGGTGCAATTTTACCAGAGAAAAGATATAGGGGGATATATGAAGTTGTAGTCTATGAATCGGATTTAACGCTAAGTGGAACTTTCAATTCAATAGATTTAAAGCAATTTGATATTGATCCAAAAGATGTTCATTTCGAAAAGGCAAAACTAAACGTTGGAATTACAGATTTGAAAGGAATAGAAAAACAGATTAAATTAAACTGGAATGACACGAGTGTTTTCTTTAATTCAGGAACAACAACGAATGACATTACTGGAGTTGGTATTAATACTATAGTTCCAATTAAGAATGCATCATCAGTTCATAAATTTGATATGAAAATAGACATCAAAGGAAGTCAGTATTTATATTTCACGCCACTTGGTAAAACAACCAATGTCACTTTAAATTCCAATTGGAAAACACCAAGTTTTACAGGTAATTACTTACCAGATTCAAGAGCAGTTTCCGAAGAAGGTTTTACTGCTAATTGGGAAGTATTACACTTAAATAGGAAGTATCCTCAGGCATGGGTGAACTCAAAATTTGATGTTCAGTCTAGTGGATTTGGAACTGATTTATTGTTGCCTGTAGATAACTACAAAAAATCAATAAGAGTTGCCAAGTATGCAGTTCTGTTTATAGTATTAACCTTTTTAGTATTCTTCTTTGTAGAGACTTTAAACAAAGTATTCATTCACCCAATTCAGTATTTATTAGTGGGTATAGCCTTAATTGTATTTTATGTTTTATTGATCTCATTTAGTGAACACATGCTTTACAATACAGCATACATATTAGCATCAGCTTTAACACTTTCGTTGGTCTCGGGATATACATCAGCAATTCTGAAATCTAAAGAATTAGGAGGAATGATCTTGGGAATCTTAACGATTTTGTATTCCTTTATTTTTGTAATTATTCAATTAGAAGATTATGCATTGTTAATTGGAAGTTTAGGAGTATTTGTGATTTTGATGGTTGTAATGTACTTCTCCAGAAAAATAGATTGGTACAATTTGAAATTAGGTAAAGAAGATTAATTTATTTTCATGAACAAATAGAAAAGTCTCAGAGTAATCTGGGACTTTTTTGTTTTTGAAAAAACTGTGTTTGGGCGGGCAGAAGGACCGCCGATACGGTTTTTAATCGTAAATCAATTCCTGTCCCCATTTAATTAGTAAGCTGGCGCAAGGCTGTGCCTTGTGTCCCACACAGTAACCACAATTGATCACTTTGATCTTCCTTCCCACTTAAGGCACAGCCTTGCTAAGGGAAAATCACAAGTTACGCTCCGCTAAACTTGCGCTAGCGGGGGGTAATCCACTTAGAAGATTTTTATTAAATAACTGTAGTTTAATTTTTGTTTTCCCCTGGCAGGGCTGGAGCAAAAATAAAAAAGGGAGAGACGAAAGTTTTCTCCCTTTTTTGTTACCTTAAATTTTGATTGAGGGTGAGATAATAGTGGACTGGATTGTACTTCTAGATTACCGTTTCACTCACATCAAGAAGTGCAGTAAGTGTAAGTGTAAGTGTAAGTGTCGATAAGTACGAGTTACAGTTCAGTACAATAGATATCAATGCTTCATTTGTTTTTGGCTTTTATTTTCCCTCTATGCTCCGTAGAAAACTGAGACTTTACAATTTCATGAGTAGATTCTAGTCGTTTTAACTTTTCTTTAAATCGGATTAATCTTTATTATCAGCCTTTGTAATTGCACCTGACTTTTCTTAATCTTCAGGAAACATATCACGGAATAGATCTTCTAATAATTCAATTCTAACAGGTTTAGCAACAAATCCATCCATACCATTAGATAAATAATTCTCCTTGTCACCTGGCATTGCATTAGCCGTTAAAGCTACAATCGGTTCATTGTTATAATTACTTAGTTTCTTTATGATACCTGTTGCTTGGATTCCATTCATTCCTGGCATTTGAATATCCATGAAAATCACATCAAATGGTTCTGTTGCTTTATTTATCTCATCTATGGATTCTTGTCCGCTTTCGGCAAGCGTTACTATAAACCCTAAACTTTTCAGCATAATATCGGTAACTTTTCTGTTTACCATTTTATCATCAACAACTAATACTTTCAGTCCTTTCTTCCAAGACTTACTTTTCTGTTTTAATTTTTTATGATCTACTTTATCTGGAATAATCGCAGGTATATAAAACCAAAATCTAGATCCCATTCCGTAGGTAGAAACCAGTCCTATATTCCCTCCAAAAAGGGTGATTATTTTCTTCGAAATTGCCAACCCTAAACCAGTTCCTTTATACGTTTTATTAAGACTTGAATCAACTTGGGAAAATTGGGAGAACACTTTCGATTGATCCTCTTCCAAGATTCCTATTCCTGTATCTTGAACTTCAAATAATAAATTATCATTTCTGTAGGATATTTTTATAAAAACATATCCATCTTTAGTAAATTTTAAAGCGTTGTTTGTAATGTTACTTAATACCTGAATTATTCGTTCTTTATCAGAGGTCACAAATTCGGGAACATCTTCTAAGCAATCTACTTTAAATTCTAAATTCTTTTCAGCAGATAATCCGCTAAACAAGTTTCTTACATGAGCTGCGATATCTCTAATATTACAAGTTTCCAAAGACAAACTCATTCTGTCCGCTTCTAACTTCGATAGATCTAGAATATCATTTACGATACTTAATAAACTGTTGGAGGATTGCTTAATCGTTTTTAAATAATTTTCTTCTTCGCTATTAAAATTACCTACTCGCTCCAGCACATCAACCATTCCAACAATTCCATTCATTGGAGTTCTTATTTCATGACTCATGTTGGCTAGAAATTCATCTTTTACTTTACTTAAATTCTCAGCACGTTCTTTTTCCACTCTTAATTGCGAGATATTGTTCTGCAAATTTTCGGTCATCGCGTTAAAAGAATGTGATAAGGCGGTAATTTCATTGTCGGTCACCAAGTCAACTCTTTTCTCGAGGTTACCTGCAGCAATTTCATCTGCAATATTGGTTAATTGGGCAATTGGATTCCCTATGTTTTTTTTCATTTTCATATTAATAAAAGCGATATATAAAATAATCACCAATAAGGAAATAATCATTGCCGATTTAAGAATGAAAAAGTAGTCTTCTTTTCTAATCTGAAGCTCTTTTAACTCAAAATCAATTAGCTCATATAAATTTGCTTGCTTTGTGGTTAAATCCTGAAATTTTGGTGTTAGGCTTTCTTCAAAAATCAGTAATGCTTTATCAATCCTTTCATCATTTTCATAATCATCAGCAGAATCTAACAATTTCATGATTTTTTTTTGATCTTGTAAAATCAATTTAAATAACTCAAAATTCTCAGTTGCCTTGAGTGTAATATGCTTATTCCCTATTTCTGAAAGAAAAGGGAGCATATCTTTCCATAATTGTGTGTTGAATTTGCTTAAGTGAAAATTAGACAATAAATTTTTCGAAGCTCTATCGCCTATAAATATCCAATTCTCGGTTTGTTGATATGATTTATGATTATAGTTTTGAAATTCTTGTGATGTAACCTTTAATGGGTATACGTTATCTTTTAATAAAGTATCTACCGTAATGGATTTATTAAAAAAAACAAAACTCAATATTCCATTGAGCAAAAACATAAATATAATAAGCGCGAAGCTTACCATTACATTATGGTTTATGGATTTTTCAGTCATGATATTTTTTAAGTAAATGAACGGCTCAAGGTTAAAATGGTTACAATCTTATAGTACCATAAAAACAGTTTTTTTAGACAGAAAAACTAATTGTCACAATAGGTCGTCTTCGTAAATCTATCATATTAAGCATTTAATCTAATTAGAAGATCTTTTCATAGAACAAAATAGGACTAACGAAACTTAACTGTTTAATGTCTGTAAATAAGGTAACTAAAACTGAAGTCCATGCATTCAAATCGAAAATATATTTTTAAACCCTGCCTACTGATACTTTTAGTCGCAAGTTTGTTTTCAACCGATATAATCGGACAAACAGCCTCAAAAGTAAGAATTAATGGTTTTGGAGATATGACTTATGGTAGCCTATTTGGAAACAGAGCCAATCAAACCCAATATAATCTTTTCTCTAAATATGGAGAATCCTCCTATCCTTTTAATGTGAATAAGGATTTTGGAATTGTAGGGACAGATTTAGTTGCAACGGCTGATATTTCTGACAATCTAATATTTCAAACAGAAGTGAATCTTCAAGTAGAAAGAGGAGAAACAAGCGACATGGAACTTGATGTAGAAAGAGCGTATTTAGATTATCAGATTAGTGATGCTTTTGGAATTCAAACAGGTTTGTTTTTCACGCCTGTAGGATTCTCAAATAGAAACTTATATGCTAGAGCTTGGTTGATGAATTCATCTCAAATTAGAGAAGTTGTTGAAGAATCAACCGGCCTTGTACCTACGCATACTATTGGAATAAATGCATACGGTACTTTTGTTTCCGATGGTGGACACGCCTTAAATTATATCGCTTCGATAGGAAACGGTAGAGCTTCAGATCCTGTTACCATATTTTACAATAGGAATGAATCTAATTTCATGTATACCGGTTTGTTAGAATGGCAATTGCCTTATGGCGATGATTTTCGAATCGGATTAAGTGGATGGTATGCTGATAAATTTGGAACACATGCAGCTGATACACTTGGACATGTAACAACGATCGAAGAAGACCCCGCAAACGATAGTTTAGCACTTACGTTAATCGAAACTGGTTTTAACCCATATATATGGTACAAAGGAAGAAAATTCAACTTTTTTGTAGAAGCTCATCTTACAACGGTTACTGAAAAAGATGGTAACGTACTGCAAAATTTAAAGAATAAAGGCTTCGACCAAGGAACCGGTCAATTTGGAATAACTGCTGAATTTTCTTTAAATCTCAAACTTAAAGGGAAAAAAATTATGCCATTTATTAGGTATGATAATTTGGAGATTGATAAAAATCACGCATATTACGGCTTAAGAGCAGGAGAAGGAGACATCACAAAATATTATGTTCCTAATTTCAATGCTTTAATGTTTGGTATTGCTTACGACATTAAGGCATTTAATAGAATTAAGATAGAGTACATTCATCATCTCGATGGAGTAAGAATGCAACACGGACTTGTACTCCAAACTGCATTTGGATTTTAATTAAAGATGAACTCTAAAAATATTCGAAAATGAAAAAATTTAAATATATAATTCCGAAAATCTGCCTCGCCAGCGTCCTTATTCTGGTAAGTTGGATGAGTCCGATTCTAAAACCAGACGGCAATACAATTGTTATAATTGTAAATAACGAAAACCCAATAGCTGATATGTCTATTGGTAAAACTAAAATTACTTATCTAAGAAAAATAAAAAAAAGATGGCCCAAATTTAAGAAAACAGTTTTACCTGTTGATAGAAAAGGAACATGCCCAGCGCAGGTTACTTTTTATACAAAGGTTTTAAAAATGGCCCCTCAGGATGTTAATAGATATTTTGTTGAAAGGCAATACCAAAAAGCAGAAAAACCACCGATTGAATTTAACAGTGATGCGGATGTTGTTGCCTATGTTAAAGCAAACCCTGGAGCTATTGGTTACGTAAGTAAATCAGCTTCAACAAAAGGGGTTAAGATTGTATTAACTGTTGAGTAGCATGCTTAAAAAACGTTTATCGTATTTACTAATATTTACAGTTCTTGCTTTTTCAACGAGCAGCGATAGTTTTAACGATAAAATAATACGCAAAGCGAACAAGATACTTGGCACACCTCAACAAAAAAAAATAAAACCACAATTTAAAGATCCAGAAAAGCAGAGGCATTTAATTTCACTTGGAAGTGATTTATTTTCAGACCCTATTCTATCCCTAAACAATAATGTTTCTTGTGCAACTTGCCATAATCCTAATAAAAATTTCAGCAGTTCAAACCAGTTTGATGTAGGAACAAATGGAGATACTTTAGGGAGGCATACCCCTCACCTAGTAAATATGAATTGGGGAAGGTTATTTTTCTGGGACGGAAGAGCGTCGTCGCTGGAAAACCAATTCAAAAAAGTTCTTACAAATCCAAAGGAAATGGCAATGTCATTTGATACTTTAATTGTGAGGTTAAATCAGTCAGAGAAATACAACAAGGCTTTTGCAACTCTTTTCGGTGAAAATGAAATCAACACTAAGTCGATTACTAAAGCAATCGTTGAGTTTGAAAAATCCCTCAACCTAACCAACACAGCTTTCGATAAATTTTTAACTGGTGATACGACTAGTTTAAGTAAAAACGAGATTAAAGGTCTTGATATTTTCTTGAACAAAGGAAGATGCGTGCAATGTCATAAAGGACCAAATTTTTCAGACAACGATTTTCATAATACTGGAGTAATTACTGATGACATTGGAAGATATGAGTTTGATCGAGTGTCGGTAAAAAGAGAGTTCGAGATGCGACCTTATCCGTTTTTCGCTACGTACAAAGCGTTTAAAACACCAAACCTGAGAGGTATCGGCAGCACTGCTCCATTCTTTCATGATGGATCAAAGAAATCATTAAGGGAAGTCGTTGATTTTTATAATAAGGGAGGTGAAAATCCCGACAAAAAAGGTTTAGCCAAAGAGATAAAACCATTGAATTTAACGGAGGATGAAAAAGTGAATTTAATAAATTTCTTAAAGGCACTTAATTGATTCATTGTACAAGCTGTTTCCTGTCCAATTCCTTATTTATTGTATATAGTTTAACGCAACAAAGTAACTGTCCCCACTCTTGTTTCTGTTTTTACAACTTGTGATTCTGATATATAATCATAACTAGCTTTGTAAACATATACATCAATTTGACAAGCTCTGCTATTTAATGTCCCGTCCCAAACTTCATATAAGTTGAGAAGTCTCAATTTTATATTTGAATTATCTTAACAATGTAACTGTACCAACTTTTGTTTCAGTTTCTATCGTTTCAATTTCCGAGATATAATCGTATTTTATTTTGTATACATAAACATCTATTTGACAAGCTCTCCCGTTTACTGTCCCATCCCAACCTTTATATAGGTTGCTTGTGGAGAATATCTGTTCTCCCCATCTGTTGAAAATTAATAGCTGATAATTTGTAATATCTCCTGAAGCTTTAGGTAGGAAAATGTCGTTTGGACCTTCATCATTGGGTGTAAAAGCATTTGGAATATATAATTGACTTAAACAATATTCTTCAGTATCAATAACTGCGATTGATTCACATAAACGATTAGATGCTGTAACGTAATAAGTTCCTTCTTCAGTTATTTCTATATCATTTGTTGTTTCTCCAGTAGACCATTCATAATTGGATTTTACTGGATCCAAATCTACAACTGTTAACATGATATTTTCAAAATCGAAACATGCGATATCCCTACCTAATAAATTTAAGATAGATATATCTGGTGTATCTACTTTGGTAACTGTAAGCATAAAAGTATCTGTACAAAAGTCACTCGTAACGGAGCTGTAATAATTACCCCCATTATCTACATTTAAAATGCTAGAAGTTGAAAGCCCTGGCCAGTTAATGTCAAAAGCACCATAACCAGTATCTGGTTCGAGATCAATATTATCACCCTCACAAATTTCAAATTGTTTTTTAGGATATGGATCGGGAATTAAATCGACAACAACATTTATTGAGTCTGATCTATTACATCCAATAGCATCGCTTACAGTAACTTTAAAGAACCCTTCAGAAACAGCAATAGTTTGTACTTGCTCACCAGAATTCCATAAGTAATTCCATCCTGGATTTTCAGCATCAAGCGTTACTGTTTCATTTAAACAAATTGTAGTATCATTTCCTAGATCAATAATTGGAAGTGGGTTTACCTGAATTTCGATGTCGTCTGATCCTCTACAACCATTTGTATCTACTATACTAATGCTAATTGAAATAGTACTGTCTACAGTGATTTCTTGCGTATTTTCTCTTGTATTCCATAAGTATGAATCCCAAACGCCAGCGTTGATTGTTATAGATTCTGGTTCACAAATTACCGTGTCATTTCCTAAGTCAACTATAGGAAGTGCATTAACAATTAGCTCCATGCTATCACTACCTAAGCATCCATATACATCGGTAACTTCAACACCATATATTCCAGCAACATCAATATCTATAGTTTGTGTACTTTCATTCGTATTCCAATCGAAATTTAACCCAGTATTCTCAGCATCTATCGTTATTGATTCCCCGAAACAAACAGCAGTGTCATTTCCTAAATCAACAATAGGTAATGCTATTACTTGAATTCCTATTGTATCACTTCCCGCACACTGATTAGTATCAATAACTTCAACATAAACAGTATCAGTTGAGGTTAACGTAATCTCATCACTCGTACTTCCAGTACTCCATAAGTATGCATCCCAAACACCTGCATTTACAACAACAAATTCAGGAGAACAAACGATTGTGTCATTTCGCAATTGAACAATTGGTAATGCATTAATTACTAAGTTCATATCATCAGTAACTTCACAACCATTTGTATCGGTTACTAAAACACTATAATTTCCAGCTTGATCAATTGAGATTGTTTGAGAAACTTCAGTAGTGTTCCATAAATAACTAGAAGTAAGGTTCTCTGCATCTAACGCTAAAGAATCTCCAAAGCAAATTGATGTATCATTTCGAAGCGTAACTTGAGGTAATGGGTTTACTGTAACCACTACACTATCACTATCGGAACAGTTAAATGTGTTTGTTACGACTACTTTGTAAAACCCTGTTGTATCAGTAGTGATGGTTTGACTAGTTGCTCCAACGTTCCAATTCCAATTATCGAATAATCCAGCATCAATCGTTACGCTACCACCATCACAAAACGCAGTGTCATCCATTAAGATTACATCTGGATTGGGATTAAAAGCGATATTAATTTTTGAAGTATCAGCACATCCAACAGCATTGGTCGCAACAATGTAATATGTTCCTGAATCTGAAAGCTCAGGTGTAATAAAAGGATTTAATAACGCAGAGTCAGTATAGTAATCAAGGTTGGCTACATTAATAGAACCAACAGTCCAAAGAGAATCAGTAATGTCAACTGTATTTGGAGCACAAACTAAAGGTGGATTAGTAACGATTAACGAAACAGAATCAACAGCTTTAATGGTTGAATTGGCAATCATCATTCCTGCATAACCAGGACCTGAATTAACGATTATTTCAATTGTATTTGTTCCTACCTGAAAATCTTGTGTGATGGTATGAGGTATCAATTGATAGCTCCCTAATTGTTTAGGTCCTTGTGAAACTCCATTTACAATAATGTCCACTATTTCGTTATCAGCAGCAATACCAAAAGAAATTTCACTGGCAGCAACTTGAGCTGCAGTCATTTCGAATGTTTTCGAGAACTTTAGTGTAACAGCATCTCCTGTAGCACCAACTACATTGTTTTGGCTAGAATATTCATTTTGAACTCCATCTCCATCAACATCAATATGTTTTCCAGGACCATTATTAGCACCTGTCCATGGGTAACAAATCCATAAGTAATCAGGATAAGAAGCGTCTCCCCAAACACCAGCTGCTTTATTCATTCCCACGGCAGGAATTACCGCATTACTTGTAGGATTTGCATAACTATTTACTGAATATACATGGTAAGCAGGATCGTTAATCCATTGAATTTTCCAGTTGGGATCATCCTGACCAGGGTTAATTTTTACACCAGTGTTAAACTGTTCGGCAAAACTAGATGTTGTAGCGCCAGAACATAATCCATTCTCGTCAATATCAATAGCTGTATCATTTGTAGCATTGGTATCAATATCAACCGATATAGTAGCAATATTTGTAAAGTCACCTGTATAACCTGCAGGGATTGCAATGTTAACGGAGTACACGATACTATCTCCTACTGGAATATTTACGATGTCATTTAAAGCCCCAGACTGACTACCAACTACACCTGTTGTTGCACCACCATATGCAGTTACATTCCAAGAAACATCTCCTGCAGAAATCCCTGCTGGTAATGGATCATTAATAACTCCATTGAAGAAATCTCTAGGACCTAAGTTTTTCGCAACAATAGTGTATTCGCTAGTCGTTCCAGGAGTATAATCTTCTCTTCCATCAGTTTTAGTAATAGAAGCATCAGTATTACAAGTCACAACATTTAAATTCATTGTGTCTTTACCTATACAGCCTTCAGTATTCGTTACTGCTACATGGTATGATCCTGTAGCGTTTACATAGTTGGTTTGAGTAGTTTCAGAAGTACTCCATAAGAAAGTTGAAGTTGGATTTTGAGCATCCAATAACACTGAATCACCTAAGCAAATAGTGGTGTCAGAACCTAAATCAACGATAGGTAATTCATTTACAACTACTACCAAGCTATCTTCTTGCTTATAAAACGCTTCGAAAGTTGCTGCATCAATTAGATTGGCAGCAGCATTTCCATCAACAGCTGAAAACAAAAATCGAGTTAATACTTGTCCGGCAGGCACTATATATCCTCCAGAGTAATAACCCCAAGCAGTTGGGCCATCTGTATAGTTATCAATTGTTACATAAGGTCCTCCAGCTGGTCCAACTTTAAACTGCATCGTTTCATTTGTATTTCTTCCTCTATGTGCGAATCCCCATTTTACTGTTTCACCAGGTTCCGTGGCAACATCTTGATAAAGCGCTGAAGGTTGAGTTGCATTTAATTCCGCGAAAAAAGTTCCTGAATATGCGGGATGACCAAGAAAACCATCTCTCCAGATTTCAATTTTATTGTCGGTTGCAGTAGTATTCCATCCGTGTACTAAACCTGCATCAAGTTGTGCATTTGTTCCAGGTAGATTTACGTTTTCAAAATCGTTGTTTATCAGTAAGTCCCCCCTTGTTAAAAGCCTTTCTACGTGATACGTTGTAGTTTCAATTGGGTAAACTCGGACGGTACTATCGTTTAGATTCAACATTGAATCTCCTGTCCAAATAGGATTAGTTAAATCAATAGCTTGGATGAGTCCAGTATCACCTTTACATATGGTAATTGAATCTCCTGTAATAAGTTCAACAAGACAAATAGTCGCGGTTGTTATTACTGATGTATCTACAAAGCACTCTTTTGTAACGTCTGAGTATATTCGAACACCTGTTGAGCCATAAGATTTAATAACGATAGAAGCTGTTTGCTCTCCAGTGGCCCACGATAAACTATCAAATCCAGAACCTATGATAGATATTTCTGCACTGTCTCCAGGACAAAAAGCAGTATCTCCTTGAAGTTCAAACTCGTTTAGTGCTACTGCATGAATCGTATCTGAAGTGTCTTTACAACTTGCTAAAGTATATTCGAAAGTATATTCACCAGTTTCGGTTGCAAATAAACTATCATTTGTAGCACCTGGAATTTCAACCCCATCCTTAAACCATTGGTAGGTTTGATATCTTCCAGTAGGTTCAAAAATATAGCCTGGTAAACAGTTAACAGCATCATCAATTTCATTATCAACAAATCCAGAAAAGAATCCACCGTAACCTGCATCACCATTTTGTCCAACAATACTTACTAAGGCGATTGTATTTGAGTATACAGCAACATTTCCAGTAAGTCCAGTAACTTTATATTGCTCGTAGTTTGAAGCCGGAACTGGAACTGGAGTTCCTATATTTTTATTTACGCCATTCGCAGTAACTGTTAATGTTGCTCCTTTTGTTGTTACAATACTAACGGCTCCACCATATGTTTTTCCACCAATTTTTTCTATGAAAGGAATGTTGTCTACAAAGTTGGTTGTACGACAAGAAATGGGAGGTAGGAAGTTCATTCCTTGCGTTTTGTAATTGTAATCGTTGGCGCCCATCATGAATTGGTAAGCGTAAGCAGGAACACTGGTTTCAATATACATTGCACCTTGATTGGAATATTTACTTGCGGGGATTTTATAAAAACCTCCTGCATTTGCAATTGTAGCAACTACAACTCCATTTACTGTAACAACGGTGTTGGGCTCATGAGCAACAATCATTACCATTTCATGGCTAGGATTGTCCCTAGTTAACGCTCCGCGGACTACTGCGTATTCAGTTCCTATTTTATCAGTTCCTACAATTTGATCTAACCCAATATCAACAACATTTTTATTCGCTAAATTACCTCCCCATGATCCACAGTTTACTACAATACCTTTATCAGAAGTGATTAATCCACCGATCATTCCTGT
>CAWVWF010000049.1:0-18519 GCA_963933885.1 uncultured Flavobacteriales bacterium
TCTTTAGGTTTTATGTAAAAATACAACTCTCCCCATACTTTTTAATGTGACCCGTATAATCACAAAACAAAATCTAGTGAATTCACAAGTACGAAGAGGTTAGAAAAAGGAGTAGATAACATCAGTAAAACAGGTCCTAAGAAAAGTGAATATGACATACCCAACAGAAGAGCAATCCATCTAGAAGCTCAAAAAAACACTTGTGGCATCTCTGGAACCGTAGTAATAAAGATATCCGTAAACAAAGCCGGAAGAGTTACAGAGGTTCACCATATTGATGGAACGACAAGTAATACATGTTTAATAAATCAAGCTAAAGAATTTGCTATACAAATTAAGTATACTCCTTCAAAAGAAAATGAACCAAAAATAAACGAAGGATTAATTACAATTAGAGGAAGTTTAAACTAGACTTATTATTTTTCCGTATTAACAATTGTCAACTTAGGACATATACTACTTAAACACCTATCACTAGTTTCAAATTCATATCGCCCAACAAAGCTTAATACTCCTTTAGAAAGAGAAGCTGATTTCCATTGAGGAACAACTTTAAATTTTTCATCCCATAAGGAAGGGTTTCTCATTATCATTTTAATGATTTCAGGACTTAACTTAATATTATACTTCCAGTCACCAGTTAAAAGCCCATTTACTACTCTTCCTTCTTGTTTAATTTTTCCATTTGAGTAAAACTCTTTAAATGAACCTGATAATTTCCCATTCTCGAAACTATATACATTTCTCAATGTCCCATTATCAAAAAATATTTTCTGATCTCCTTCCAAAAATCCATTATCATATTTTTTCTCAGTAGATTTTTTTCCATTATCAAAATAACCTAACCATACTCCTACTCTCAATCCATTCGAAAATGCCCCAGTATGTTTAACTTTTCCTTTAGAATAGAATGCTGTGTATTTACCATTTGGCATACCAGATTTAAACTCTACAGATAAAATGATTCCCTTACCTTCTTCTTTAAGAATCACTTCTCCTTGAAGTTTCCCTTTTAAGACCTCTCCTTTTATAGTAACTCCACCAACATTAATTTTAAAACTGCCCTCTTTCCTATAAACCTCAGGCGTTATTGCAATTTTTTCTTCTAATAATTTCAAGGTAACTAGCGCATCCAAATCAGTTTGATATGAATGATCAATAATACCATTCATAACGATATTCTCTTCTTCGTCTACAGAAGCCTTAAATCGTCTCTCAACTAGTCTATTCATCAATACAGACTTTGCTCCTTCAGCATCCAGCTCTCCTTTTAAGTTTTTAAAACTTAACCAGAAAATAGGCAAATGGCCACTTCCATGTTTGATAATTGGAGCAACTCCTGAAATATAGATTTCTAATTTGTTTGTCACACGATTATAAGCAAAGTCTTCCTTAAATTGAATACCTATAATTTGATCGAAGAGCTCAGGAGCAATTTTCTTTCCTAAAAGAGCTATATTGAAAGCGCTGTTTTTATAAAATGACAAGTGAGGATTATTAACCGCTTTCCTTAAGTACTCAATAAAAGTAGTTTTACCATTAGCTAATTCAATATACTCTAGACCTTTATTTGAATCATGATCATTAAAGATAATTGTTCTGTACAAACGTTTTATCCAGTAATTTTCCTCTTGGAATAAATAATTTGCCTCAAACTGGCTAAGATTCTTTTCATTTAAGAAATTAACATCTTTAGCCTCTAACTTAAAAGCATCAGCGTTCATCATCAAGAAATCACCAATCCCCCAAACCTTATAGTTTACAAGACCATTATAAATCTGAAAACGCTCGCTCACAAATGGACCATCCATAGGAGCTTGAGCTTGAACGAAATTTGACAACAGTAATAAAAGGAAAAGTACTTTCTTCATGTAAAATAGTTTATAAAAAACTATCTAAAGCACTATTGAATTTAGCTTTAAGTTCATTAGCAAAACCATAACTCTCATGATCAATTCTTATCTCGCTTTTAGTAACATGTCCTAACATTAAAGCTTTAGACTTTGTTGTCCCTAATAATTGTAAAAATAAATCTAAATTATCTTCAGTTACAGATACAACAGCCCTAGATTGTGCTTCTCCAAATAAGAAAGCATCACGTCTAAACTCCATAGGAAGTGTAATATCAAATCCTAAATCTTCATTTAAACATTTATTAAATAATGCTGAAAACAATCCACCTTCAGCAACACTTTTACATGACTGAATAACTCCAGATGCAATTAAATTTTTAATTGTTTGATGTAATTCAAACTCTTCCTCTAAATCGAAAGATGGTGCTGGAGTTTCTTTAACGTTATGAAACTTTGCTAAATATTCTGAAGCATTTACATCATCACTTGGTTTACCAAGCATAAAGATTAAATCACCTTTATTTTTAAACGACATAGAAGTTTGTAATTTCTTATCGTCTATAACACCAATCATACTGATATTAGGTACTGGTAAAAGATCCATACGTTTATTCGTATATAAATCTCCTGCTGTTACCGGTGTGTTAAATCTTGCACAAACAGTTCTAATTCCACTAATTGATTTAGAGAACTGCTTCGCTACATCTGGATTAGATAAATCACCAAAGTTTAAATAACAAGTTGCAGAGATTGGTTGACCTCCAGAACAAACGATATCCCTTGCTGCTTCAGCAACAACAATCATAGATCCTTTTTCTGCATCAGCATAAACATACCTTGCATTTGAATTACTTGTAATTGCAAATGCATTTTCAGTTCCAGCAATGTTTAAGAAACCTGCATCAGAAAATGAGTTTGTTTCAGCATCTTCACCATCTTTTACATTTTTAAATTGCTCAGCAACCCAACGCTTTCCTGTTAAGTTTGGAGCTGAAACTGCCCAATCAATTGCTGCTTGTAAACTTGCTGGCTCTTCTATTGTATTTATATCGAATGATGACTGACTCATGATTATATGATTTTAGTTATTAGATTCATAAAAATAAGATTATTGTTGGATTATAAAGAAAGGAATGCAAATTTATTTAATCACAACGAATTTACCACTAGATCTACGATCTCCACTTGTAACAACAGCGAAGTAGCTTCCTGATTTAAGATGCTCAATATTTACCTTTATTGATTTAGAGCTAGGGTATTGTTTACTTTTAATTTCTTCCCCTGATGCGCTAAAAACAGATAACCGAGCATTTTCAAAACCTAAAAGATCTGATTCAATTTTCACTTCATTACCTCTAACTGGATTTGGGTAGATTTTCATACCTTCAGAGTTTTCTTCATCCTTAATATCTATATCCTGCAGAATGACGTCATCCTTTTCATCAGAAGAAAAAGACAATTGCTCTTTTCTTAAATATGTGTTTTTTAAACGATTCTTATAAAACTCTTTAATTTCTTTTCTAGGATCTGGATTTATAATAAAATCACTTGAAGACAGACTGTCAATCCTCAAAGGCATCGAAATAGAAGAACCTACTGTATCAACCCTATTTAGAATTGATCTATTTTGATTCCAAGGCTCTTCAAAACCATAATATTTCGTAAAGTATCTTCCAACTACGATTACTTTATAATAGGAAGAATCAACCAACTGATGTAAGAAATAATACTTCCTGTACTTAATAGCTTTTTCGAAATCAAAACTCCAATCATCAACTATTAGTCGCTCTCCTATTGATATTGAAATAAATTGCACTGATCGTTTTATAGAATCTGAAACTATAAGAGATAGTTTTTCATCAAAAACATCTACCATCTTCACCTCTTTCCCTTCTATTATTTTATTAAAACCAAATATAGGTTCACGCTGGCGACTCTCTAAACTTGATTCTTCCCCTCCACAGCTAGACAAGCAAAGGACTACGACGATACTGTAAATTACTTTAGAAAAGCTCATCAATTCCTCCTTAGTTTTAAAGCAACAATACCATACCTATCCTTTTTATTCGAATGATCATATGGAATATTTTCTCTCAAACTTTTATACATGTTATTACCCTCAAAGTGTTTTTCAAATTCTATAGAAAATTCAGGCAAAAAAGATTTAGAGATGTCCCAACCAAAATTACTTGGTTCAGCAAGTGTTGGATAAGAATGAATATCACAAATCATTAAGAACAAACCACCAGGTGCAACAATTCTTTTAATTTCTTGGATACATTCACCCAAATCATCTACATGATCTAACGAATTAAGAGAAGTAACAAAATCAAATGACCCTGTATCAAAAGGCATTTTTTCAGCACCAGATTGGATATATTCCATTTCATGGTTACGACCTTCCATTTTAACATACTTATCAGCCAGGGGATCTAAACCAACTCTTCTTTTGGTATTATCCGCCCACTCTAAACTTCCACGAGGTCCGCAACCGATGTCCATTATAACTTGACCAGCGTAATCCTCTTTTGTTAAATCAAAAAATATTGTGAAAAATTCCTCATAATGATGGTTAGTTAGACGTCCTTCTCTAATTTTAACGATCTTCCAAAATACAATTTCGTTTAAAGATTTTAGTAATTTAGGACCAAACAGAGCCAAACTAACCCTGCTTAACCATTTATAATAAGCTGTTGCTATTTTATTATCTCTTAAAGCCATTAAACAAAAACAGGTCTATTAGTTTTAAACAAAGCTTTTAACTCAGGTGGAACATTTGTAATAGTATCCATAAAGTCATCAAACTCATCTTTTGTTTGCTGAGATAAAAGCTCTTGAATATCCTCTCCAATACTAGGACTAATTAATATAGGAAACTGTCCTGAGACCATTTTATCCCCAATAAATTGTCCAACTATATTATATTCATCTAACTCTTCAACTGGAGTTCCGGTCACCAAACATTCAGCAAAAGGGTCTTTCCTTTTCTGACTCTGATCTTCCCATTCCTCTAATACAAAGTTTTCCTTCATATAGTCCTGGATGTTCTGAACGCTTTCTTCGCTCATAGCTTCCATCTTTCTCATATTACAATCCATGCAGATTGCATATTCAAAAACTGTATTTCTTTTTTCGTTATTGGGGTTTACCTTAAATGATTTTTCAATCATATAACTAACCTCACCTTGCAGTAAATCTTTACCACAAAATGTACAATCACAAAAAGACTTTTTATCTAAATCAGAATGAAAGTCTTCCGGAATATCCTCTAAAGAAAAATCGTTTGAAAAATTTGAATCCACAATTAAAAATATTAAATATCTATTATTTCACGAAGTAAAGTAAATACTCAACATTTCCGTCTCCACCTTTGATTGGTGAATCCATTGTTCCTTTTACAGTAGCTTTAGCGCCTTCACAAAATTGCTTCAGTCTATCAAGTGCTTTAATTCGCTCTCTATTATCTGTAACTATTCCTTTTTTATTAACTGCTTTTTTTCCTAATTCGAATTGAGGCTTAACTAAAACAACGAATGTTGTTCCTTCCTTTACACAATTAAAAATTGCAGGTAAAACAAGCGTTAGTGATATAAAAGATAAATCCGCAACTACTATTTCTGGATCATTTTTAAAAGGAGGAAATTGCCCTGTTCTAATTAAATCATCTAGATGACGAGCATTTACTTTTTCGAAACAACTAACACGCTCATCAAGTCTGATGCTTTTATCCATTTGTCCGGAACCAACATCAACACCATAAACTTCCTTTGCACCTCTTTGAAGTAAGCAATCTGTAAAACCTCCAGTTGAAGCTCCTAAATCTAGAGCAACTAAACCATCAACGCTTATATTAAACTTCTCTAAAGCTTTCTCTAACTTATATCCAGCTCTACTAACGAACTTGAATTGCTCTAATATCTCAATGTTATCTTTCTCGGAAATATCTTGTCCGGATTTTTTGGCAGGAACACCGTTTACAAGGATCTTTTGTTCCTTAATTAAATTTTTAACTAAAGACCTTGTCTTTAATAATCCTTCTTCTACTAAATGTATATCTAAACGCACCGCTGTTATTTTTTTTACAAAAGTACAAAAAAAGAACCCCGAATAAATCCGTGGTTCAAAATACAACAATTTAATTGTGCCTATTATTAATTTGTAGCTGTAATTTTCAATCTTGACATCTCATTTCCAGAAACATATGAAAACATAGACACTGAATTTGGTTGGATTTCTAATTCACCTTGTAGGTAATATATTATTTTTATCGCTTTTTTATGGTTCATTGTTAAAAAAGTAACCTTAGCTCTTTCACTATCAAAAGAAGCTTGTCCAAAATCTGAATGCATTCCAACAACAGTAAATCCAGCAGGAATTAAATCTTCGTATTTTGCAAATCCTTTAATTCCAGAGGCGTTATTTATATTAACTTCTACTTTATACATTAATTCGTCACCCAAGTTAAACTCAGAAACACTTTTTTTAATATTCAACTTAGAGCTTAATCTTACCGACTTATCGGCTTCTTTAGCGGAATCAAAGCTTGATAATGTTCCGATTAATAATAAGGCAGTTAATAATGTTCCGAATAGTTTCATAGTCTTGGGGTTTTTGTTCTATATTAAGTTAAGATTAATTAAGAGCGGAATAAACTTAACTAAATAAATTTCTTACGCGCTCAAGGCAAACCAGTATTATATTAAGTCGTTAGGCTACTTGCAAATACTGTAATAGTTGACAGATTAAAGATATAAAAACATAAGGATATTTGTATTACAACCAAACACCGTTTTAGACAAAACATCTTAAAAATCACATTAATGCAATCTTTATACACATTAAAACAATTATTCAATTAAAATGGCAATCAAAATATAATATTACCTTTTAAAAAGATGTCAAACAACTCCTGCATTGATACTTTTCAAGATTGAATACCAATTTAATGGTATAATTCAGAGAATTAACGCTCAAACATTTTATAACTAACTTTTTATTCCGAAATTTACTTTAACTAAATAAATTAAATCGCTATGGTGAAATCAGAAGGTTATTTCGAAATGTTAAATTCTTGGGATTTACAAGATTTAGTAGATCATATAATGAATACTCATCATGCGTACCTAAAAGCTAACTATCCATTAATATTAAAATTAATGGAAAAATTAGATCAAGATTCTAATGAGGATAAAACAATTGGAAAAATAAAAAAACTTTTTATTGAATTCACAGATGATCTTGCATTGCATTTAGTTAAAGAGGAAGAAGTTTTATTTCCCTATTTCAAAAAACTTGGAGAATCTAAAACAACAGGAAATAAGGCAGAACCAGCGTCTTTTGGGGATTTAGAGCGACCTATTGAAATGATGGAAGAAGATCATGATGATTCTCATCACATCATGGATGAAATTAAAAAGCTAACGAACAACTTCACTGCTCCAGCTGATGCTCAACCTTCTATTCACTTTCTTTATTTTAAATTAAAAGAATTTGATGACGATATGGAAGTTCATCACGAAATTGAGAATCACATTTTATTTAAAAAAGCTACTGAATTAGAAAAAGAACTTTAGTTCCAAAATTCTATTTAGTACGAAATTCACGAAAGCTCGTTAATAAGTTCAGCGTTTTCCTGAAACTTCAAAGGACCTTACAAGTATATTTGCAGGAATCTGTTAATTGTAGACTTTAAAAATGGCTTTATTTAATTTCATAGGAAAGAAAAAACTTAAAGAACAACACGTTGCAAACGTTTTTGTAAGTACAATTAACGAATTGGCTGAAGAATCTTTTCCCACTCTTGCTGAATTCCTGAACGAGGCTCCTGAGTTAGAATCTAGTCCTTCAATAAAAGAAAATCAATTAGAATGGTTTTTATATATTGTATTTAGTGCTAATTTGTACAATCTCAAATTTCATCTGGAAGCCGATCAATTAAACAGAATGAGAATTTTGGTTATCGATCAATTCATTGAAAACTTAGAGGATCGCAATCACGATCAAACATTAGAGCATATTAATAATTACGAAAATTATATTGCTGGATTAGATAGAACAAATGGTGACTTACCTAAATCTATCGCAACAGCATTATTTAATAAATACGGTTTAAACAGTTGTCAAGTCGATCATTTTCAAAAAATAAACACGCCGAATCCAATCATTATTAAATCGATTGAAGAAGCTACAAAAAACTTTATCTGGAACTGGAAGGACTTTTTAGAAAAGTACAAAATGGTGTCATAGTGATAAGGTTTTCCTGAAAACCTAACAATCCTCAAGCTCTACACTTGGGGATTTTTTTATAAACATTATTGAGGATCAACATCAACAATAACTCGTACCGATTTAAAAGAAGGATCTTTTTTATAAACATTAATCCAATGCTGGATTGCATTTTTAATAGCTGTAATCGAAAGCTCTTTTTCAACCTTAACCAAAACCTTTTTATGATAGAAATTATTAATTCGAGCAATCCCGGGATACTCAGGTCCTAAAACACGCTCTTCACCAATAGCACCTTTTAAATTCATAGCATAACTTTCACTACACGCATCCAAAACATTTTTGTCTCTATGTTTAAATGTTAACGAAATCAATCTGTAGAATGGAGGATAATGAAAATTCCTACGGTTCAGAATTTCGTTATTATACATGTTTAGGTAATCATTCGCCATCACATCTCTAATAGTTGAATGATCAGGATTATGAGACTGTATAACTACCTTACCTCTCTTCTTCTTTCTTCCAGCTCTTCCTGAAACCTGAGCCATTAATTGATATGCTCGCTCGAAAGCTCTGAAATCAGGATAAAACAACATTTGGTCTGCATTCAATACACCTACTAAACTTACGTTATCGAAATCCAGTCCCTTTGTCAGCATTTGAGTACCAACTAAAATATCAATCTCCTTATCTTCGAATTGAGATATTAAATTTTGATATGCATTCTTACCTCTAGTTGTATCTAAATCCATCCTAGCCACTTTGGCTTTAGGAAAAACATTTTTCACTTCCTCTTCGATCTTTTCCGTTCCAAATCCTTTTAAATCTGTCTCAACACTTCCACAAGCAGCACATGCAAGTTGAATTTGCTCAACATAACCACAATAATGACAACGAAGTAGATTTGCATATTTATGATAAGTTAAACTCACATCACAACGTTTACATTGTTGAATATGCCCACAAGTAAAACATTCTAACATTGGAGCAAACCCTCTTCTATTCTGAAACAAGATCACCTGTTCTTTCTGCTCTAAAGCTTCTTCAATATTTAATTTTAAAAGTGGCGTAAATAAAGAGACCATTTTCTTTTTCTTTTTCTCCTCTTTTAAATCTCCACATTGAACTTCAGGTAACTGAACACCTGAATATCTTTTCTTTAATTCTACAAATCCATACTTACCCGTATTCGCATTGAAGAAAGATTCGACTGAAGGCGTTGCACTTCCTAATAACACCTTACCATTTGACATTTTCGCCAAGACAATCGCTAAATCTCTCCCATGATATCTAGGTGCTGGATCAAACTGCTTAAAAGTATTTTCATGTTCTTCATCTACGATTACCAACCCTAAATTTTGAAATGGTAAAAACAATGAAGACCTTGCTCCTAGTATAATTTTATATTTAGAATTCTTTCCTTTTATAAGCTCTTTCCAGAGTTCAACTCTTTCGTTCAAATTAAACTTGGAATGATATACACCAACTGAATCTCCAAAAATCTTCTGAAGCCTTACAATTATCTGAGTTGTAAGTGCTATCTCAGGTAGTAAGTATAGTACTTGTTCTCCTTTATCAATTGCATCTTGTATTAAATTTATATAAACTTCTGTTTTACCACTTCCTGTTACTCCATGTAATAAAACAACATCTTTATCTTCAAAGTTTTTGTTTATCGAATCATAAACGCCACTTTGTTCTTCATTCAAAACTGGTAAAGCTTTCAATATACCTTCATAGTTTCTTAACCTACCAACTTCAGCCTCTTCTATTCTTAAAATTCCTTTTTTTACTAATCCATTTAAAACACTTGTATTAGAGCTAGTTTCTTTTAAAAGAGCACTCCTCTTAACTTTAAAGGTATTCAAGTTTAAATCTTGACGTCCCATTATCCGCATTAATAAATCTTCTTGTTTTGGTGAAGACTTTAATAATGGAAAGGCGTTTAATAAATCTGATTCAGTTTTATAATTTTCGACATCTATAAAGACAAAAGTTTCGATCTTAGGTTTAAACCTCTCTTTCACTTCCTCTTCTAAAACAATAATATCTTTCTCTAGCAATTCTTTTATAATTCCATGTATGTTTTTAACACCAAGAATACTTGAGATATCTTCTAAAGAAAGAATAGGTTGAATTTGCAAAGCCTCTGCAACAAGGTATTCTTGATCTGACAAACCAGTTAAATCTGGTGTAGACAAATCATTTAATAAAACCTTAGTTTCACTTACTAATTTAAAACCTGAAGGTAAAGCAGCATTCATTATTTCTCCAGGAGCACACATATAGTATACTTTCATCCAATCCCAGATTTTTAACTGATTAAGCGTTACAATAGGAAAATCGTCTAAGACGAACTCAATTGCTTTTGCCTGATATTCAACAGGTGGTTTTGAATGAACATTTCTTATAATGGCAGTGTAAAATTTAGATCTCCCAAATTTCACAACTACTCGCTTTCCTATTTCAATTTGATCAACTTGATCTTCCTGTACGAAATACGTAAAAAGATTGGGTAAAGGAACTGGAACAATTAAATCGACAAAAACCATATCCCTAAGAAACAAAAATTAAATCGAAAGAATATCGATCATCTCTAATAAATTTGGATCAATCTTTTCTTGATTTTTAATAGCCTTTTCAAAAGGAGTGTAAGAAATCTTAGAATTTACAACTCCAATCATTTCTCCTCTTCTTCCGTTAATAAGACTTTTAACGGAATCAACTCCTACTTGACTTGCTCTAACTCTTTCCATACAAGTAGGTGAACCACCTCTCTGGATATGACCTAAAACAACTACTCTAATGTCAAATGATGGACATTTATCTTTTAAGATTTCAGAAACTGTCTGAGCATTACCTTCTTTTGCTCCTTCTGCTACTATAACTATATTACTTAATTTCTTACGCTTACTAGAATCCAGCATCTTTGCAACAAGATCATCTACAGTTTTTTCACTCTCAGGATATAAAATAGCCTCTGCTCCACAACCAATTCCAGCTCTTAACGCTATAAATCCAGCATCTTTCCCCATTACTTCAACAACAAATAATCTATTATGAGAATCAGCTGTATCTCTAATTTTATCTACAGCGTCGATAACTGTATTAAGAGCAGTATCATAACCAATAGTATAATCAGTTCCTGCTAAGTCATTATCGATAGTACCAGCTAAACCAACTATTGGAAAATCAAATTCATTTATAAAGATATTAGCTCCGGTAAAAGTTCCATCTCCACCAATAACTACTAATCCTTCGATTCCTTCACTTTTTAAATTACTATATGCTTGTTGTCTACCTTCAACAGTTCTAAAACCATCGCTACGCATACTTTTCAATATAGTACCTCCTCTTTGTAATATGTTCGCTACTGAACTTGCTTTCAACTCAACAAAGTCACCTTCAATCATTCCATCATACCCACGCTTAATTCCAACTACTTCAACATTGTGAAATGCTGCAGTTCTAACAACAGCTCTCAAAGCTGCATTCATTCCTGGAGCATCTCCTCCTGACGTTAAAACACCAATTTTCTTCATAGCAAGTAGTTTTTTAATTTCGCAATTAAGTAGCCTACAAAAATAAACAAAGTTTAAGGATATCAATCATACATTTTTTTAAATGTTTGAATTCTTTTCAAAGAATCTCCTATTGCCAATAAAATTTGACTTTCATTCTTAACAGATTTCATAAAATTATTCTATATTTACGGTTTTAGAGCAAACTATATTACTTCTAATATGAAAAGCAGTAAAAATATTTTAAAAGGAATTGGATCTATTGTTTTATCCAGTTTAATCATTGTTGGATGTGGAGATGATCCTAAAGACAATCCTGAAACTACAACTACTGTAGATACAGCAACTGTTACGGAACCTGTAAAGGACCATCCAATTCAGAAGTTTGACAACGCTATTTTTAGTATTCCATCTCCAATTCAATTGGGACAGATTATTCAAAAATCAGGTGCTGCGTTTAACGAAGATCTTTTAAATGATCCATCTGCTGTAAAAAACTATACTGATCTTGCTAGTCAAGCTTTAAACTTAGGTGTTTATGGTGCCGATTTAGGATATACTGCTCTTTACGAAAAAAGCCAGAAATCAATTAAGTACATGAAGTCAGTACAACAACTAAGTACTAGTGTTGGTATTGCAGATGCTTTTGACATGCAAACAATTAATGCTGTTCAAAGGAACTTAAACAATGGAAATAAAGATTCTTTATTATATGTGATTTCAAATGCTTACAGAAAAGCAGATGACTTTTTACAAGTATCAGACAGAAAATACATCGGTTCTTTAATCGTTGTTGGAGGATGGTTAGAAAGTATGCATTTTGCAGGAATACTTGGAAAACAAGATAAGAGTCCAGAAATTCAAAACATGGTTGGTATGCAAAAACATACTTTAAATACAATGATCGACAAAATGTTGAGCAGATATTTAAATGAGCCAGGTGTTGAAGATGTTGCTAACAACTTAGAAGAAATTAGAGTATTGTTTGATCAAGTTGAAATCAAATATGAATACACAAAACCTGAAACTGATAAAGAGAATAAGTTGACGAAACTTAAATCTAAATCAACAGTAGAAATTTCAGACGAATTGTTCGGTCAAATCGTTGATAAGATTGAAGAAGTTAGAGGTAAAATTATTAAGTAATTCAGAGTTAGAGAAAAGTATTATATCATGAAAAAATTAATAGCAATATTTTCATTCTTATTAGTAGCAGGAATAACGCAAGTTCAAGCACAGTGTGATACAATCGCAAACTACTGCCACAAAAATAACTTCACAGTAGATTATATATCTGACGGTCAAAACTACAGAGCATTACTTTTTGCTGAACAAGAAGCTGAATTTGAAACAACTTTCTTTGGAGGTGTTACTTATAGAGTTGCTGCTTGTACTGGTTTTGAACAAGGAAACTTAATTTTCAGAGTTAAAGATGAATTAGGAAATACTTTATTTGATAGTATGGATCAACAAAATGCTCCTTATTGGGATTTCAGTGTTGAATCTACTATTACAGTTAAGATTGTTACTTTATTAGATCCTTTAGAAGCACCATCAGGATGTGCTACTATTTTGATTGGATTTAAACAATAAAAAAACTTTCAATATATTGAAACTAAGGCATTAATACTAGCGTATTGATGCCTTCTTAGTATAGAGTTAAAACAGATTAATGAGCGAAAGAATTCTTAAAGCTTTAATGCAATTATTCGCGTTGGTAGCGAAAGTTGACAACATTAATACCGATGCTAAATCTGTAGTTGAAACATTTTTAAAACAACAACTTAATGCTGAACTGGTCCAACAATATCTTGACCTGTTTCAAGAATACCTTGAGAAATATCAAAAAAAATCTAAAAACAAAGAAGGAAAAGAAAGAAAAAGAACTTCTGTTAACTCAGTAAAAGTTCTTCGTATTTGTACTCAAATAAATGAAGAACTTCAACAAAAACAAAAAATAATTGTACTTCTTAGGTTACTCGAATTCACATTCGCAGATGACTATTCCGAACAGGAAATAGAATTTGTTACTACTGTTGCTGATACCTTTAATATTCCAGAAGAAGAATTTAGAGAGTCAATGGCTTTTGTAGTTTCTAATGATCAAACAATTCCTGACAATGATAATTTCTTAATTATTAGTCAGAATAATGAAACTGAATTTGAAAGGGCTAAAAAGATTAACCACCCACAATTAGATGGATGTGTTAAAATCCTTAGACTTAATCAATCAGGAAACTATATAGCAAAATATTGTGGTGAGGAAGCTATTTATATCAATGGCCAAGTTATCGATACAAATAGAGTTTATTTTCTTGCGCATGGATCAAGTATAAGAAGTAAGAAACAAAAGCCAATTTATTTTAGTGATATTGCTTCTAAATATAGAGCGGAACAAGAAGCTAAAGAACTGGACTTTGTAATAGATAAATTACAATATAAATTCCCAGCTGGTAACATCGGTATTCACGAATTAAACCTTGTAGATCAAGGTGGTAATTTAGTTGGAATAATGGGAGCCTCTGGTGCTGGAAAATCAACTTTACTTTCCTTACTAAACGGGACAATGTCTCCAACTTCTGGAACTGTAAAAATTAACGGTATTGACATCCATAAACAAGTAGATCAACTAGAAGGTGTAATAGGACATATCTCTCAAGATGATTTATTAATCGAAGACCTTTCAGTATTCGATAACCTTTTCTACAACACAAAACTTTGTTTTGATAGTTTACCTGAAAAGAGCATTATAAAAAAGACTATTGATCTTCTTAAAAGTTTAGGCCTTTATGAAATCAAAGAATTAAAAGTTGGATCTCCATTAAATAAAAAAATAAGTGGAGGACAAAGAAAGCGTTTAAACATTGCCTTAGAATTAATAAGAGAACCTCAGGTTCTTTTTGTTGATGAACCTACTTCAGGTTTATCATCAAGAGATTCTGAAAACATAATGGATCTTCTTAAAGAGTTAGCCATTAAAGGGCAACTTGTATTTGTAGTTATCCATCAACCATCTTCTGAAATTTTCAAGATGTTTGATAACCTTCTTATTTTAGATACTGGTGGTTTCCCAATTTACTACGGTAATCCAGTTGAAGCTGTAATTTATTTCAAGAAAGCTATTAATCACGTTACTGCAAATGAAAGCGAATGCTTTAATTGTGGGAATGTTAATCCAGAACAAATTTTCAATATCATCGAGACTAAGGTTGTTGATGAATATGGGAACATAACTGAACAGCGTAGAATTCCACCAAAAATGTGGAATAAATACTACGATGAACACATAGAAAAGCCAGATACTAGTTCTAGCACAAAAGAACTTCCAACAGGAACATATAGAAAACCGAAAAGAACAAAACAATTTAAAGTTTTTTTTATAAGAGATATATTATCAAAGATTGCGAACACCCAATACATGTTGATTAACTTCATCGAAGGGCCGTTCCTTGCATTCTTACTATCCTACCTTGTTAAATTTTATAGTACAGAAAGTGGACCTGATGCCGCATACGTATTTAGGTACAACGAAAACATAACTGCATATTTATTTATGAGTGTAGTAGTTGCCTTATTTATGGGGTTAACTGTAAGTGCAGAAGAAATAATAAGAGACCGTAAAATATTGAAACGTGAAACATTCTTAGATCTTTCAAGATTTAGTTATTTATCAAGTAAGGTTTCTATTATGTTTATAATCTCAGCGATTCAAACACTTACCTACATTCTATTAGGGAACTTAGTTCTTGGTATTGAAGGAATGTATTTAGACTATTGGTTGATTCTTTTTGTATCAAGTTGTTTCGCAAATATGCTTGGTCTTAATATATCTTCCGCATTCAATTCCGTTGTTACTATTTACATTTTAATACCAATACTTCTTATCCCACAATTACTACTAAGTGGAGTAATTGTAAAGTTCGACAAACTTAATCCAAGTTTAGCAAGTCAAACTGTAGTTCCAATTGCAGGAGAAATGATGGTATCTCGTTGGGCTTTTGAAGCCCTTGCTGTGAACCAGTTTAAAGAGAACAAATTTGAAAAGCAGTATTACCCATTTGATAAAGCAATGAGTATAGCGAACTTCAAAAGGAGCTTTTGGATTCCTGCAGTAAAGACTCGTGTTACTATGTGCTTAAACTATCTTGGTAAAAAAGAGAGGGAAGAAAAATTCAATAATAATTTAGAAACTATTAAATCTGAATTAATTAAAGAGAACAATCACGTTCTATACATCATAAATAATATTGTTGAGAATAAAAACAATCTGATTCAAAAAGAATTAAAAGCTTACTTCCCAAAAAGCAGATTAGAGTCTTTAAAACAAACACTAAAGAATAGTAATAAGCTATTAAGTGGAGCTGTTACATTTGATAAACAGCTTGCTAAAAAAATTAACTACACGTTAAATGATTTGAAATCATTTTACACTAAATACTATAATGCCAACAGTAAAAGGAAGAATATTATAATATCTCAGCTACAGAAAAAGGATAATGGAAAAGCTTTATTTTTAGAAGAAAGAGACAACTTCCAGAATGAAAGTCTATCTGATTTAGTGAAAAACAATAATGAATTAAATAAAATCATTGAACATGATGGAACCTTAATTCAAAAATCAGATCCTATTTATAGAGATGCCGATGGTTTAAGAGCTCATTTCTTTGCACCTAGTAAGTTTGTATTTGGAAAACAAATTGATACGTTCTGGGTTAACATCTCGATTATTGTTATGATGTCGATAGCTCTATTTATGAGTCTATACTTTGACCTATTAAAAAAAGGTATCGATTGGATAGGAGTTGTATCAACTAAAATTGGGCTATCCAAAGAATCATAAGTAATCTTCCTTAACTAATCCCCTCAACTCAATCAGGAATAGCAAAACTGCTACTATCAGCCAAGTATAATTTATTGATCTTATCTTTTAAGATATCAGTTCATCTATACAAAGTCGATTCTAACCCAACGCTGTCTTATTAAACTATCTTTTAATAACAACCAACAGGATCAACAAGTTAGATGGCATTACTAGAAACTAAAAAGCCCCAACTAAAAAGTTGAGGCTCTGAATAGAATAAATCTAGTATTTTAACGCTTGTGTCTTCCTTCGCTAGAAACACTAAGTTTCTTTCTTCCTTTCAGCCTTCTTCTAGCTAAAATATTACGACCACTTGCTGACGACATTCTAAGTCTGAATCCGTGCTTATTTCTTCTTTTTCTTACCGATGGTTGAAAAGTTCTTTTCATCTCTAAAAATTTTATTCCCAAATGAGGGAGTGCAAAGATACACGAAAATCTTGTTATCCAAAGCTTCAATTAAAAAAAAAACAAAACTATGACACATTTAATTGACTTCTTCCTGTATTTTTGCACTCTATTTAAGATTTTATAAATGGCTATAGGAAGAAATAAAGAAAAAACAGAAAAAGTCAAGCTTACAAAAGCCTCGTATTTACAGGCTAAAAACTTCTTGTCTTTCCTCAAACCTTATTCTGGAGTATATGCTATTGGCTTTATCTTTTTATTCCTTTCTAGTGCAGTTTCTATATCACTCCCATACTTTCTAGGTGAAATCCTTGGAATTAATAGAAAAGATATTCCAGAAGACTGGAGTGTTGGCGATATGGACAATATATATGGAATACTAGTTATTATCGCTATTATCCTTCCTGCTCAAGCAGTCTTTAGCTTTTTTAGAATTTACACATTCAGTTATGTAACTCAAAACACACTTAAAGACATTCGTCAGAAGGCATTTGAAAAACTTATCACAGCTCCCTTATCCTACTTTGACTCTAGTAAAACAGGAGAAACTATTTCTAAGATAGCCAATGACACAGAACAAATCCAAGAAGTGCTAACCACTACCCTTGCTGAATTTATAAGACAATTTTTAGTTGTTATCATTGGGATCGCGTTCATATTTACTTTAAGTTGGAAATTGAGTTTAATAATGCTCGCAGTCATTCCTATTGCAGCAATTACAGCTATGATTTTCGGGAAATTCATAAAAAAACTATCAAAACAAACTCAAGACGAAACAGCTAAATCAAATAACATTTTGGAAGAAGCCTTAGTTGGTATTAAAAGTTTGAAAGCTTATACTAATGAGTATATAGAACTTAAAAAGTATTCAATAGCAGTTGGGGATGTTAAGGAACTCGCTTTAAAGACAGCATTATGGAGAGGGTTATTTGTTGGATTTATTCTAACAATCATGTTAGGTGCAATTGTATTTATTATTTGGATGGGAATAGAATTGATTGAAGACAAAACCGAATTTTTTAAATTTATTTTATATACAGTGATGCTAGGAACTTCAATAGGTTCTCTTCCTGATCAATATGCGAAAATTCAAAAAGCAATTGGAGCAACAGAAAGTGTTATGGATATTATCCAACATGAAACTGAGAATATAAACACACAAGAACCGGTAGCAAACGATAAAATTTTCAAAGGGGATATCGAATTAAAAAACATATCCTTTTCCTACCCTTCTAGAAAAGAGATAAAAGTAATAGACAATCTAAACTTATCTATTAAAGCTGGAGAAAAAGTAGCTTTAGTAGGATCTTCAGGAAGTGGGAAATCTACAATAGCAAGTCTATTACTACATTTTTATAATACTGATGAAGGATCAATTAAATTTGATGGAAAATCCTCACATGACTTTCCAGTAAATATTTTAAGATCCCAAATAGCATTTGTTCCACAAGAAGTAATTCTTTTAGGAGGAACAATTGAAGAAAACATAAGGTATGGAAAACCTAATGCATCTTTGGAAGAGGTAAGACTAGCAGCAGAAAAAGCGAATTCACTTACATTCATTGAAGAGTTTCCTGATAAATTTGACACAATCGTTGGAGATAGAGGAATTCAGCTTTCAGGAGGTCAGAGACAACGAATAGCAATCGCAC
>CAWVWF010000050.1:0-18431 GCA_963933885.1 uncultured Flavobacteriales bacterium
CTTTAGAATCAGTTCGAGAAAATGTACGCAAGTATGCTTGGGTAATTGATATGGACATCAAGAGTTTCTTTGATGAAGTAGACCATGAATTGATTTTAAAAGCTCTTGATAAGCATGTTGAAGAAAGATGGGTTAAATTCTACATTCAACGATGGCTTGAAGTACCAAGTCAATCCTCAGATGGAGAATTAAAATATAAGGATGGTCGAGGAACACCGCAAGGCGGAGTGATAAGTCCATTGTTAGCAAACCTCTTTTTACACTACGTACTCGATAAATGGCTAGGGAAACATTATCCAGGGATACCTTTTGTTCGGTATGCCGATGATATTGTGATTCATTGTCAAGAAGAGTCGATAGCAAAACATATCTTAGGAGCAGTACGGGAACGATTGAAGCAATGTGGTCTTCGTTTAAATGAAGAAAAGACAAAAACGGTATGCTGCAAGAGCTTCCGGAAAGAAAAGAAGCATTACCGCAAGAAATTTGATTTCTTAGGTTTTACTTTTAAACCACGAACCTTTATCACAAAGGAGCAGGTATTCTTTACGAGTTGTGATTGTGCAATCAGTCAATCATCACAAAAGCGGATACAAGATAACTGGCGGTCGCAACAATTTCATAGGAATAGTAGAATTACTATTCAAACGATAGCCAATCGAATAAATCCTCAAATGCGAGGTGTACTTCGATATTATGGTAAGTTTGGGTTGTGGCATGTTAAGTTGCTAGTAATACGGTTTCATCATCTATTAGCGAAGTGGGTATTAAAGAAGTACAAGCGTTTTAAAGGAAGTTTTCATAGGGCATATAACTGGATAAAAACTATAAAAAGGGGATATCCAACTTTGTTTTATCATTGGACAATCTTTAAAACACTTTAATTACATAACAAGAGCCGTATGATGCGAGAGTATCACGTACGGTTCTGTGAGAGGTTTAGGGGGAAGTTCCCTTTACCTACTCGACCACCAAGCTATTGATACGACATCATTTGTTTGTCATATTTTTTACTTGGTGAACGTCCCCCAATTCCATAAATTACCACATTCAATAAACGCGTTGACATTAGGCGGATTGATTTTATTCGAGAAACTATTAAGTTCTGATCACTTCACATTCTGTTTTACCTTGGTCATGATCATATCCACCGATAATCTAGTCATTTAAACCGATAATTCATTGCTGCTTGAGAACGTTATTAACCCTTCAGTTTTATACTAGTTTTACAAAAAAACTAAAGGGGGAAAGTTTAAAAACAGTGTTACTTGTAATCTTTATTTGATTGAATTTAATTAGTTTTTCTCAAGGCAAAACGAATTCTAAAGTGGATGCCGAAAGAAAAATTTAGAACTTCTAAAACTATTAAATTTTCTAAAAATGGAGAAATACATATTGCTCCGTTTTTGTAAACATTAGTTTCAAAAGAAAAGCTCTTTCCTAAAAAAACAAACTTTAATAACTGGTGATAGTCACCAAGTAAAAAAAACAAAAAAATGAAAAAAATTACAAATTTATTTCTTGTCGTATTAATCCTGACAAGTGGGATTACACAAGGACAAACAGTAGCAGAACAACAAGATGCGGAGAAGAAAGAAAACATAATTTATTACACTCTAATAGGAGGTGCTGCCCTTATATATGGTGGGTATTACTTTTTATATGCTGTTCCAAAAGCAAAAAAAGAAGCTGAAAAAGAAAGAATTGAGCAAGAAGCTGAAAAAGCTAGGTTAGATGCTTTAGCAAAAGCAGGATCATTAGAAGACAAAACTTTAAAAAATATAGAGTTTATTGTTGCTGAAAATATTGACTTAGATCCATGGTCGAATTTTAATATTGGAATCAAAGCAGTTTGTAATAATATCACTTTAACAACTAATTCGAAAGATAGTCTTTATACTAAATGGGAAGAATATGATATAACAGTTACCAACGGGGTTTTTGATAATGGGGCTATAAAGTTAAATGGTAGAGAAGCATTTAAAAGTGCGAATTCAATAACTATTACAGCTAAAAATAAATTCCATCCAGAAAAAGTTATTACCAAAAAACTATTTTTAACCTTTAAAGGTGATTATCGTTTTGGTTTTTACGGTTCTAGGGGGGAATCAGGAAAGTCAGGAGGATCTGTAGCTCATACAAGTATCGGTGGATCTAAACCTTATAGAGGTGAAAATGGAAAAACAGGTGGCAGAGGTGAAAATGGTCCTGCTATAGATGTTATGATAGATGTAGTGTATGATTCACACCTAAAATCAAATATGTTAATCATCAAGTTAACGAACAAAAACTCAAAGGAAATTTTACAATACTACGTTAATACTAAAGGATCAAAAGTTAACATTTTTTCCCAAGGTGGTACTGGTGGTACTGGTGGTGATGGTGGTACTGGTGGCGGTTATAGTTTTGGCTATGGAGCTACTGGAGGAAACGGTGCACCTGGTGGACTTGGAGGAAATGGTGGTCAAATACGACTTATTTTCAATAAAAAAAGTTTAAAATATAAAAGTATGTTTACAACTTCTTCACCTGGTGGAAATGCCGGTGACGGAGGAGACGCTGGAAGAGGTGGTGCTGGAAGTGCAAATGGAAGGAGTGCTAGCGAAGTAGAAGGAAATCCAGGAATGGAAGGTTCTGATGGATATGAAGGTCAAGCAGGTTCCAGCTACAAGACCGCTACCCAATCTTTCAGACTTAAAAGATAAAAAGATATCTAGTCCTGAATGAATAAGATAGGTTTTAGATAAATCAAAACAGATAATTAAGGGAGAACGGAAATGATTTCGTTCTCCCTTTACGTTTTTAATTTTTGCTGAATTTTATTTGACGTTCTTAATAACTGGTGACATCCACCAGCTGAAACAACCACAGATCTCATTAACACGAAGTGAAATTAGCCAGTTTCTGTATTGAGTCTTGGTATTAATAATTCAATAAATAACTTCCCAGTAATCTATTGTTTTCAACCGGAAACGAATTCCTTACCGCCGTATATTAGGAAGCCTTAAAACCATTCTTATTAATTCCTACATTAGTGTTAAATCTAAACTAACAAGTATGGACACTTTAATTACAATATCAATTATTTTACCAGGTTTAGGGATATTAACAGGATTATTTATTTTTTGGAAGAACGCAGTCATTCGAAATACTCAATTAACTATTATCGTAATAACTGCTGTTTGGTGTACTTATGGAATTTCAACTGCAGCTGCATGGGGAGGTTTTTTTTATTTAGGTGCCGCAATTGTAATTGCAAACATTGTTTTCAATCCAATGTTTATTATATCGCTCGTTTATAAATTTAAACCTACAATATTGAAAAGGCTTCCATTTATATTTGGAGTCTTTGCTATAATTGGTTTTTCTATTCATCCATTTGTTTACATGAATTATTTTCGAGAAAGCAATGTACCATTAGTCTTTGGAATCATTTGCCTATTTGGAGCATTCTTTTCTTGGGTAATTACAAAACTAACACTTGGTATAAACTCAACTCCTTTTATATTCTCCGTACTTTCAATCTTTATTTGCCTTGGTATTTTCTTAACTGTTCCTAAAATGCTAGCTACAGAATGGGTTGAAGAAAATGAAGAAGTTCTATTAAACCTTATTGAAGAAAGGAAAGGGAATTTTGTTTTAAGACAGCCTAAAGATTTGAGTTATCGAATTCTTACGTTTAGTTCTCAAGAAGGATATTCGATCGATTACTGTAATAGTACTTATACATTTAAGATAAAAGGTCGTCCGGATGTTGGTTTTGCTAAACATGGCGTTCCTTATGAATGTCACCCAGCAACCTCTAACTTCCTTTTTTGGAAAGGACACTCTGCCTATAATAGTAAAAGAAGCGATCTTATTAAGCTGAATAATAACTTTTTCATTGAAAACTACTTGATGTCATTTTAATATAGATAGCTGAAAAATAAATTCCTGTGAAGATTTAAAATCATGTAGGATACATAATATTAAACCATTGCATACTTAAAAAAAACAACATGAACTTCAAACCGCTCCTTTTTATGTTTTTACCGGTTTTAGGATTTATTCTAGGGATGGTAATTTTCTGGAAACATAAAGTAATTAGGATTACTCAAGTTTGTATCGTTTTAATCTCATTAAGTATATTTTTATACGGTTTAGCATCTAATCAATCATGGTTACCTTATCTGAACTTTTCTATTTACATAATGTATTGTATCTTTTGCCCAATAATTATTATCTCCCTCGTTTATAAATTTAAACCTGCTATTTCAAATAGACTTCCTTTACTTTTTAGTTTGGTAGCAATTTCAATTTTCATTATTCATTCATATGTGTATTTGCATGCTTATACAAATCGAAAGCTACCTTTTACAATTGGCATCCTTTCTCTTGGTGGTATAGTATTATCATGGACTATTTCAAAACTTACTTTAGGAATAGAATACAAGCGAATGACTTATTTTCCAATTACAGCATTCATATGTTTTACTATATATTCTTTTCTACCTATTAGACTAGCTTCTTATTGGGTTGATCAAAATAAGTCGATTTTCTTAAAACTCATGGAGGAACGAATTGGGACTTATGAAATAAATCAACCAAAAGAACTCAGTAATAGGATACTCAAGTTTAGTAACCAAAATGGATATAACTTAAGTTACTGTAATGGCACTTACACGTTTAAGATAAAAGATCGCCCAGATGTTGGTTTTGCCAAAAAAGGCTTTCCTTATGAATGTCATCCAGCAACCTCTAGCTTCCTTTTTTGGAAAGGGCACAAAGCTTATAATATTAAAAGAAGTGATTTCATTAAACTAGAAAACGGTTTTTTTATAGAGGAAATTTAGAATTATTTTTGAGATTTAATTTTCATTAATTGTGTCCAATCTAAAAACATACACCTTTCCTACATCAAACATTTCTCCCTTCTCCACATAATTATCACTAAAATCAACATAATAATTATGGAAATTAATATTAGATCCAATGGTTAACTCATTTAATTCTTCATTGAAATTAAATGACCTCCCAAATTGTTCAATTTCATGAAGACTTTTTGGTTGTATTTTCTGAGAAAAAACCCACCTATTATATTGTTTCTTATAAACATAAATAGCCCCTCTAGAATCTAGACTATCCTTATCTCTATCTATGCTCTTATCATAATCTAAACTCGAACTAAGCCCAATAAACAGATATTTTTTTGCAAGAATAACTTTAGACCCGAAATGTCGTTTAATTTGTTTTCCAAAATCAGGAGCAAATATTTCTTGAATTGGAAATCGGCTCGTATCATAAAGATTATAAATACAAACGGAACCAACTTCTTTATATTCAGAATACGACAAATTCCTTGTTGGTAAAGTATCATATTGAAGAGATCTATTGGGGTTTCCAACAGCAATTTGATTTGCATAGATCGAAACATCAGTTCCAAATTGGTCTTTTGATTTAGTTTGTTTAAATCCTAACGACTTTTTATAAATCCAACTTTCATCTAGGGACTTTTCATAAACATCTACCTTACCACCAGAAAATCTTTTCCCCCAAGACAATCTTTCAACGGACCGACAGTCTATACAACCATTTGCTAGATAATTATTTTGTTGCTCTAATTCATCCGAAATACCACTATATTCTCCAACATCTAGACTATCATTTATTACCCAACCATTATTGCCTTTCAAGTATTTAAAAACCATATTAAATTTATCAGTTTGGTATTGTAAGTCGTATTGAAGTGCTAATACATAAATTATACTATCATGAAACACGATACTTTTCCCAAAGTGATTATAATCAATACTTGGAGGTAATATAGTTTGTTCTTTTACCCATTTGTTTCTATCATTTTTTAAATACGTAATTATAACTCCAGTATTCGAATCCTTAACCGTATTTCCTTTTTCTTTGTACAAGTAATTACTCGTGAAAATTCTTTCACTTTTTATGTGTAATTTCTGATTAACTCCAAGATCATTTGAAATAGAGTCCTTTAAAATCCATCTATGAGTACCGTTACTGCCCTTTTCATAAAAAAAAATAATTACTTCTTCACCACCATCGTATATTCCTGTACCTTTTAATACAGCAAGGGTTCTAGAATTTGACGTAACACTATTTGCAAAATAATCTCCTTCATTATAATAAGGCGCTTTAATAACTTGCTTCTCAACAAACAATGCTTCAGGTTTCTCTTGAGTTTTGTGTTTATTCTTAATATTATTACAACAAGAAAAAACAACAACAATTATTAAAAAGAGCAATTTTTTTAAATACATTATAATTAAATTTATATCAGTTTTGCTATTCCAAACTCGAAAATCAAGGCTGTGTAGACACTAAAGTATCCAATCTAAAAACATACACTTTTCCGCTATCCAAAGATTCTTCAGGAAAACTTGATGGATAATTCTCTTGTTGATTCGCTCCAACAATTAATTCATTAAGCTCTGAATTGAAGCTGAATGAAATCCCAAATTGATCAAACGGTTTGAGATCTTTGGGTTTTATTTTTTGAAAGAAAGTCCACAGGTTATTTTCCTTTTTGTAAACATATATAGCACCTTCAGATTCTTGTGGACCATATCGTAAATCGAGGTCAATATTTTCTTCTAGATGAAAAGTTGTTAACATGTTTACACCTACAAATAGATACTCTTTTGTAAGTAATACCCTAGTCCCAAACCCTCTTCCTTTTAAACGACTTGCATCAACTGGAAATAATTCTTGTACAGGGTGTTGACTTGAGTCATTTAAATTATAAATACAAACTGATCCAACATCGGAATACCCCCCTTTTTCACTCATCATCGTATCTTTATGAAAAGCAATATTTCTATCCCTATTTCCAACTGCAATTTGATTATCATACATTGAAAGAGCACTTCCTATTTTATCATCACTTTCTCCATTTTTTAAGCCCAACGACTTTTGATACGTCCAATTTGTTGCTTCTGTCTTTTTATAAATATCCACTTTACCACCAAAAACTTTTCGGCCAAAAATCTTATTAATTGATTTACAGTTAGGGCAACCTATTGAGAGGAAATCTCCCTTTGTATTAATAGATCGGCTTGGGCTTTCCCAGGGTTCTTTAGAAGTTATTATACTATCAGTAAGCATCCATTTATTAACCTCTTGCTTATAAATGAAAACTACTGAGTAAATATCTTCATCAGCTATCTTTTGAGCCCAAACGTATATATTACTATCGTTTATAACATAGGATTCACCAAAGTAATTGTATTGCATTTTAGGTGGTAAAAGGATTTGTTCCTCCACCCATTTACCATGCTCATTTTTAACATAAGAAATGATGATTCCGCTATACCTATATTCCTTTCCGTTTTTTTTATACCAATGGTCTTTATCTATTACAAAAATTCTTTCTCCTTGTAGATGTACTTTAGGATGCGTTAAAGGCTTGCAGTGAATGGAGTCTTTGATAATCCATGCTTTATCAATAGTATTCCTTTCGTAAATGTAAATCTTCTTTTCATTCACGAACATCTTTGATCTGTAATTAGAGATCACTAATTGTTCAGAATTTGAAGAAATACTTCCGCCGAAACAATCTCCATGAGGTCCAGAAAAGTAAGGTGTTTTAATTAATTGTTTTTCAGAAAAGGAAGTACTTATTTTTTTTTACGCTTTACCTCCAACACACTGATACAGGATCATTAAAGATGAAAAGAAAATGAATATTTTGAAAATGGTTTTCATTGTTTAAAAATTAGATAATTACTAATCAGCCTTATTGATATTTATTAAAAACCCCAGCCAGCTTTGGGATACTAAATTTATTAAAAAAATAGTGATTGAAAACCTTATCAGAATGGGAAATCAATTCTTCTTCAATAAGCCATGTTCCTTGTGGGATTTCATAAACAGTTTGTTGTAAATATATTTTTTCTCCATTTAAATCTATTTCCAGAAATATCTGCCCCACCTCAAAACTAATCAACATAGCACCTCCAGCTCCACTTACTCGTTCTCCAAAACCAACTACTCTAGATTTAATTGGCAAACTAAATGTATTTAAAGTTTTTTTATTTTTAATAACCAATTGAACTTCGCCAGATTGCAACTTGAGAAACTTAAAATCAGTCTTATTGTATTCAATTTTTTTTACTCCAAAAACAATGAGTGAAACCCCAGAAGCTAAACAAATTAGAAAAGGAATCAATCCATCTGAAATCAGATAATCATCCATAACAGCAGATGCTATAATCACCAACATTAAAACTAATAGAATGATGATTATTTTATACCAAAAATGATATTTTTGATTTACTAATGTTGTTTTAAATAAAAGTTTATACGCCATCTTAGCTGTTAAATCGTATGTTCAGTCTTGAGTATTAAAAGCTCTAATTTAGCCCATAAACTCTTAGTAATATCATTTTGAACTGTATCGAACAATTCTTTTTTAAATACTTTATGCTCCTTAATGTACATCGAAAGCAGACCTTCTTCACGATCCACAATAGATTGATTTAAATTGGCAATTCTATCACAAAGCTTAACGCAAACGGCATCCTCTATCGCTTTGATTTTTGGATAAGTCTTTAATTTTCTTTCCTTTCGGTTTCTTCCAAGCTCGTCTGTTACAGCGTATACGATTTCAGCTACACTTTGTCCAAATTCCTTTTTAACGTCTTGGTAAGACACGTTACAGTCCTCTATTGTATCATGAAGCCAACATCCAATTACAACATCAGCGTTTAGATTGTTGTTTTTTGCAATATTTACAACTGATTCCAAATGGAAAACATAAGGCTTATCACCATACATCTGCTTTCCGTGCGCTTCAACTGCAAATTCTCTTGCTTTTAATTCTTTCATTTATTTTTATCTTATTTGAACTAAGAAATTCAATTCTTACTGTTCAAGTTATTCTCGCTTATATATCTTAATATCCATTCTTTTGCTTCTTTCTGGTCAAACTCATCAGCTATTTCTAATAACATATAACTTTTATAATCACAACCAGGCTCCTCAATTAAGAGGTCAGGATGGTATTTTAAAATTTCCTTTATGATTGGAATATTTCCAAATTGAACAGCATAATCTAAAGCAGGTTTCTCATAGTAATCATACCGTTCATTATCGGCTCCATTAGAAAGTAATAGCTTAACCAAATTTATCCCAATATTCATCAAAATTTTCATCTTTATCTTCAGACTTACAGTGTGCAAGTAATTCCTTTACAATTTCAATCATTATTTAATGTATTTAAAACTCTAATTAAAAGTAATAAAACACATTTAGAATTCATCATTCTAAATTCAGTCAAACCAACCGGTAATACATTCAAACTAACCCTTTATTTAAAATGTATTTTTATAATTGCTTCAGCGAGGTTTTAAATCTATTTTCGCTTTCAATTATGAGTGCAACTTATTTTTTTATTATTTCATTATTGATACTTCCATTTTTTGGTTGGTCTCAAACTGGCATTGATACTTCAAAAGTATTTTCGGAATTCATTAAGGCATTGGATAAAAGTGAAGGTGACTTAATAAAAACACCTACCATTAAGGAGATATATCTTCTTAAAGAAGGTTCATTTAGAAGTGAAAATAAAAAGGAAGTTCTTTTAATAGTTGAATTGAATGACCATCCAAATTGCAAACTTGAAAATCAATTTATTTATCTGTGTGAATTGGTTAACGACGAGTATAAAGAAATCTCCATTCAATTAGGAGGATGTGAAATTTCTGTATTTGACTTTGATAACGATAGCATTCTTGAGGTATATCAACTTAAATACAAATATGGTCATGGAAGACACGATTGGTATGAACAATACCTAAGCTTTAACGATGCTCAATTTGAAATTAAGTTTGAATTTAAAAGACATGATTACATGCAAAACCTGTCTCTTGAAATTGAACAAAACCATGACTCAACATTATTTGAGTATTACCAACTGAACGATACAATATTACATGATGTAATACTTATCGATTCTATTGTCTCTAAGAGAGATGTGATATTCATTAAAGAAGAAATTAAAGTACTAAGTGAGCTTACCGAATTAGGGTACAAATTAAAAACTTATTCCAGACTTTCAGGTTTAGAAGAGTTTAAACGTCAAAATTCATTTCCCTCTTGGATTTCAAAATAAAATTTCAATGAAAAAGATTCTATTTATTCTCTGTTTACAATTGTTTTTTGGATGCTCATCATCTTCAAAAGACAATACCGAAAGTGATGAAGATAACTTAGCAATGCTTGAAGAAATAGCTTACAAGAAATCATACATAAATTCACTTAGTAAAAACATAGGGACTTATGGAGATTTGCCGCTACCTGACAATTTTCCAGAATTAAGAGTTCATGAGCGATTGATAGAAATCCTTCCTTACCTTCCTCAATTCGAGTATATTTGGAAAGAATCTTTATCAGTTGAAGACTATTATCAAAACACGTTTACAGAACTTAGAATGTCTGATTCTGAAATCTATATCAAACTAAGAGATAATGGAGGTGCTTCATATTTTTATGTTTACCCCAATATGAAGATAATAAAAAAAGGCAAAAAAGACCAAAGTATAGCAATTGCCAAATACGAACATTGGGATATGAAATCAACCCCTACAAACACTTCTAAATTATGGATCTATCAAGCAGGAGAAGAATGGATAGAATCTGATTTAGTGGATATTCAATTTCCTACTTACCAGGATTTTCAATCTGAACATTATGACTATATCGATTTACTTTCAAAGGATATGGTTTATATGGAATATGTTGTAAGCCCTAATGCTAATTCATTTTCAATAGTACCAGAACCCGTAATGGAAAAAAACTGTGAAGATGAAAACTCAAAAGAATGTTTATCTCAAAGAAGCATCAATGCAATTCCATTAGAATATCATTATGATTCAACAAGTCATTCGTTCTTACCAGAATACCCTTTATGGGCAAACAGTAAAAATGAAGTATTTAGAACTTTCAGGAATTTCGAATCGGCTTATTTCGATAAAGACTCTACTAATATGGAAGGTTTATTTACAAAGAAGGTTCTAATTTACTTAGAATTAATAAAGAAATCAGTGTTAATCCATAACATTCGTCATCGTAATGATTCAGAAATTGTACAAGAAAGACTTATTAATCCATATGCTGAGTTTATAAATGAGAATAAAATAAAAATTAATTATGAATACGAAGTTGAGAATATCAATCAAGCAATAGATACGACTTCAAAACAAATGACTTTTGAACTAATCAATGAAGATTGGAAAATATCTAAAATCACTAATAATACCACACCATTAGCTAAAGCAAAGTTAAACTCTGCTCCAAAGAAATATTTAAATAATGGTTATTATCATTTTGAATGTGATAACTGGAGTTTAAAAGAAGGTTCTAAGTACTTTAAACCTACAAAGTATGGTACAAGAGTGTCATTTACTTTAAAGAACAACAAACTAGACCATAGAGGCGGAATTGAGGTAACAACACCAGATTCCATTAAAACCCAATACGTAATATTCGAAGCGTTATTAAATGATTCGATATTAATCTTAAGTGTTGCAAAACCCTGGGATGCAAGAGAGACGACTATGATACAACAAGCAAAATCGGGTAAGTTTGAGGAACTTAAATTTTATGTTACCAATCAAGGTTTAATCCCATTTGAAGTTGGAAACACAAAAATAGTAATCGGAAAATTTATAAATCATTATTAGTTTTTTGCAGCTTTTCGAATTAAATGATGCAACTCCTTAGTTTCCTGTTTAAATTCAAAATATAAGAAGTTATACATTCTTACTATAAGAGATTTTTTTGATAAAGAAAATAGTTGTTTTCTGGCAAATCATAACCAATCCTAGAGCATTTAATAATGAGGATTATCTTCTTTATAATTAAAAGGTAGAACCAAATGAAATATCTTATCTTAAGGCAATTACATGTTATTTAATATAAGTAACTAAGAATTGTACCAACAATACGAAGTACTACTTAATTTAATTTTTAATAAAGTTTAGAATTACAATGTCTATATATGCAATTGGTGATATTCATGGTAGCTTAAAAGCTCTGAAAACAATATTTGACCAGGAAATCATAACGAAAGCAGATACTGTGGTTTTCCTTGGAGATTATATTGATCGAGGTTTGCAAACCAGACAGGTTATTGATTGGCTGATTGAAAACAAAAAGAACTATGATTTTAAGTTTGTGATGGGGAATCATGAGATAATGATGCTTAATGCAAGAGATAATCCTGATGAATTAATGCGATGGCTATACTTTGGAGGTTCTAGAACTTTAGATTCATATAATATTAAAAATGATAACAACTGGATGAATAAAATTGACGCTACTCATTGGGCTTTTCTTGATGCATGTAAACCGTATTTTGAAATCAATAATTATATTTTCGTTCATGCTGGACTTGAAATAGGAAAGTCATTAGATGAACAAGATGCTGATCATTTATTTTGGAATAAATTTGAAACAGCAGCATGCTATAATTCTGAAAGAAAAGTAATATGTGGTCATACTTCTAGAAAGAATGGTGAAATTGCCGATTTTGGTCATACAGTTTGTATAGACACATATGCTTATGGAGGTAAATGGCTAACTTGTTTGAATGTAGAAACAAACGAATATATCAAGACAAACAATCAAGGTGATGCGTTAAAAGGCAGTTTATAGAGTAATTCAAACGTCAAATTCTTTAACAAGACAACTTTAGTTTATTACAAAATAAAGCTTAAGCTAACCTTCGCTAGTACTTAAGATTGGTTTATGCATGTTTTTTTTGGTTTTTAAAACAAAACTTTATCATGTTGGAAATTGATATAGGTTACATGAAGGTTTCCAGCAATTATCATGTGAAAACTAATTTTTGGAGCCATTCTCATTTTAAACATACAAAAAAGAGCGAAATTGATGGTTCCATTCTCATTTAGGAATGTCGTTTACACATTTTAAAATGAGAATATCAACATGTAAATTTTGATGCCTCTGAAGTGAATAGAAATTTAATTTAAGTCCTTATACTTCTTGAATATTTACTTCTTAATCACTTTTTAAATTAGAGAATTTAATATTGGTCTCAATGACAGAATTAATTAAACTTTTAACTTCTCTGGGAATATCTAGTTTACTAGCTTCTTTCCAAAAGCATTTAAGACTTTCCTCAACTTGCTCAATTAATTGAACAGGTCTTAATATTCCAAACTCTTTAGCAACTACTAAAAAATCTGCTCTAGTTATTTTGTCTCGCTTACCATTCACTTCTGCAAAGTGCAATCCAGCTAAAGTTTCAAATGGATTTCTAGGGAATGTTATATCATACGCTGGGGACAAATCCCATTTCCCTTCTTTATCCATTATAAAAGCAAAGTTTTTATAATGCGTATCTGTATTTCCAGAAAGGATATTAAATACCATCTGTTTAAACAATGAACGCTTTGTTTCAGCATTTGATTTAAAGTGATCCAATAATTTAAATAGGATATTGTAATCAAACCTCTCCCCACTTGTAAACTGTCCAGTTAAAGAAAAAAAAGTTTGTGTATGTAGCTTTTCGCTATTGACTCTATCAAAACGTTTACTTGCAAAATGGTGCAGTCCATCCAATTCAATTAATTGGCTGTCTGCTATAATTACCCCGGCGTTTCGAGCTAATTCATTGTATACAAATTCAATCTTATTTTTATTTGGAGACCATAAATCTCCTTCGTTAGTCGTTAATTTTAAAACATAATAATCAGTTGGTATATCATATTCAACATCACCTGGAACAAACTTCCCATTTTGAATCCCTAATAATATTTTAGCTTGCGCCCCACCAATACTAGTTCCTCCAAACTCCACAATTCCTTCTAAACTCTTGATTTCGTCTTTAGAAAGATCACCTTTCCCTTTTGCTATTTCATTGGCCAAGGCAGCTAATTCATTTATATTAATTCCTCTACCTCTTTCTATCTCCTTTCCTTTTTCAAATTCGAAAGTACCAACCCCTCTAGTCCCAACATAAAGCAATCTCTCAACAGGATTAAAGTCTTTTTCTTCCAATCCCTTTTCAACCATCCAAGCCTTAAACACTTTATTTCCAAAGCTATCTGGCAGAGAATCAATAAATGAAGGGAATAATCCATTATAAATATCATCGAAGTCGAACCCAGCAATTTTACCGCTTCCAGAATTGATAATTAAAGGAGCGGGATTAAATGATTCTAAATTAAAATTCGATTCCATTTCAAAGACAGAAGTATTCCGCTTATCATCCCAACTGATGTAGCCAAACACTTCTCCGTAAAACGTTATTTTAGCACTGCTCATTGCTAAATTGAGTTATTATTTCCTTTCTTATTTTCATTATTAAACGAAATCTTAGGAGATTCAAAATCTTCCATATAAAGCGCTTTTAGAAACTTCTCATCAAGATCAAGATACTTTAGGATTTTAATAAAAATCTTTAAATGACAACCATCTCCTTTTTCAATGGCTTTAATAGTAGAAACGTTTACGCCTACTATTTCAGCCATGGCAACTTGAGATAGGCCTCTCATCTTTCTTCTTTTAACTATTGAAGTACCTACCTCCTTCAATATCTCATAGTCACTTTTCTGAAACAACTTCAACATAAAACAAATATATGCTTAAAAAGTGCATAAAACCACTATCAATAGCATAAAAAGCCTTAAATGGTGGTTTTAACCACTATTAAAGATCTGTATGGAATTAAAGAAAGTTAATCAAGATACTAGAAATATAACATTTGAAACAAACTCCGTTATTATTCTCTTATTAAATCATACGCAGTACTTCTACCACCTTTACCATTCGGCTTAAGAATTCCTTTTTTTAATAAATCTGCAATATCCCTTGATGCCGTTCTAGGTGCGCAATCAATAATCTTTGCCCATTTATCAGTACGTATTAATCCATCATGTCCATCTAGCACCTTATTTATCATAACATTTTGCCTATCATTAAGCTTCGTGCTTTCGTGCTTATTCCAAAACTCAGCTTTTTGAAATATTGATTCTAGTTTTTGTTCCGAATCATCAATAGCAAGTCCCAATGTTTCGATAAACCATACTATCCAATTGGTAATATCCAATCCATTACATGAACTGAACTCTAATATTTTGTAATAGCTTTTCTTTTTCTTTAAAATTGCTGATGTCATTGAATAGAATCGTTGTTTATTCATATCGGAACGAGCCAATAACATGTCAGTTAATGCTCTACCAATCCTACCATTCCCATCATCAAACGGGTGGATAGTTTCAAACCATAAATGCGCAATTGCAACTTTAAAAATAGAGTCGATTTCACTGGTGTTAAACCAATCTATAAACTGAGCCATTTCATTTGGGACTAACTCAGGAGATGGTGCAACAAAATGTACGTTTTCTCTACCTAATGTTCCAGACTTCACACTCATTCCTGAAAGTCTCCACATTGCAACATTAATTTTATCTTTACCACTGAAACCATTAGGAAATAAAGCATTATGCCACCCAAACAATTTTTCTTCGGTTAACTTATTTGTATGGTTTTGGGTTGCATCCATCATCATATCAACAACGCCTTCAACATAATGCCCTACGTGGTCTTTTGTATTCAATTCAATACCTAATTTATTTGCTACTGAACTACGTACCTCCTCTTTATCTAGCATCTCCCCTTCGATTTCACTATTGTTTATTATATCGTTTGTAATGGTATTTAACACCGCTTGGTTTTGCAGATCAAACCCGATACCTTTCATTCGTCCTAGTAACATACCTTGCTTCAACCTTATAGTGGACAATAACGGTAGCAACTTATCATTATCATAAGTGAAATTTGCCCACTCTTTTAGCTCATGTATGTATGTTCTATTTTTCATTTAGACTCGATTAACAACGCTATTCGCGCCAACTTATGTCTCGAATATATGTTTTATTCTCGCCACTAACAAGATATTCGCGCCATTTATTGTCTCGAATAACTAAACTATTCGAGACATAAGTTTGTAAAACGTTATTAAAAATCAACAAACAATCTTCTTCTATACCATCATAAGAAGTTTAACTTACTCTTTAACAAGAAGAACTACGGGTAATTTCAATGAGGCGTTTTAACGAAAGCGATTAAATCTGTTAAGATAACTGAGGCTATTTTACCTTGAAGTACTTTTGCTAATTCTTTAATTTCGATTTAACTCAATTATGCCTTCTATGTAAGTAAAATCAGACTTATCAAAAGTTTTTAAGTATACTCATGACTTAACCTAATAACACTTCAAAATCTTTCGAAGTAGGTGGGAATATTTTGTCTTTATAGGTATTTTGAGAAAGCATAAAACTATTCTCAATTTCAGGGTTCTCTAAAAATCTATATACAAAGATCGATGGATAAAGAACGTACTTGTTATCCAATGAAATAACAGCTACTTCCCCATCAGGCATGAAATCACATTCAAGAAATTTCATATTCCATTCTAGGTATAGCGTTGCGTATAAACCAATTGTATGACCAACTGTATATGCTAATTCTTCATTATCAAATTCTGTTTTAATACCTCCAGACTTTAATTCATCTAGTAAGTTCCTAAGACATTTTAAAACCACGTGTGGATTATTGTCATTCAGAGACTTATCAAACGATATACTCTCAAATCTGCATCTGTAAGAGGCGCTAAACCTTTAGAAATAATTCCAGCGTTTGATTTTATTATTTCAAGAGCAGCTCTAGCTTCACCATCAATAGTATCTAGTTCTTCACTTTGTGATTTGGATGCCGATGGATTCATTTTTTATAAGTTTTAAATTCTATTATTCGTTTATAAATGATTGGTACTTTTCAATCTTTTCAAGTAATCTATTTGCCAAGTAATCACTTCCATCCTTTAATTCATGATGAATGAGTTTAGCTTCTTCTTGATATTCTTTCATTCTATCTTTAGTCCAATAAAAAGGTGGTGCATATAAATTACAAATCCTATCTGCCAACTTAACTGCCCAAACCTCTTTTGGCTGTAGCTTAATCCTAATAAGACTATCTAGCATTTTATCCTTAACGGATACGTCTAGCTCCTTTTTAGTTAGAGCTAAAACTCCATTTGCGACAGTCTCACCAAATCGATCTACAACCTCCTCTTCTGTTAAGCCTGTATCCTCAATAGTATCATGTAATACAGCACATTTGATTGATAGATCCGGATCTAACTTAGTATCTACCTCAATTGCTTTTAGCATTTCGAAAGTAACACTACCAATATGGTTGATATACTCAACTTGCTCATCCTTTTCATTCCCCCCATACTTCTGACCGTTATGTAATTTCGTGGCCAATTGCCAGATGTCTTGAAGTTCGTCTATCGACCAATTACTATTCATGTTTTAATTTTTAAGCTAAACTGTTGAAATAAGTAGTGTCTTTTGGAATCAAACCAACCTTAACAGCCTCTTTATAGAGTGGCAATGGAATAAATGAATAGAAAAAGATATCACTTTCTAATGGTAACCATAAGATTCTCGATTCCAAATTAAGCCTTTCAAAAAGATTGTTTAGCGCTGCCTCAACTTGTGGAACAATTATGACATCATCTGTATCAAATTCTATTTCTATTGTTTCACCTTCAACAACAGTTTCAACTCTTATTGTACTATTACTTTCATCTAATTCAATTTTACTTGATGAGAAAGCAATACCAGTTACTGTTTGAACATCCTCTAACAAGGTTTTGTAATCTTTAACTTGATAAAAATCGTCGCTGAAAAACGAGAAATGATGCAAGTCTAAATGAACATGCTCTTCGCTCTTTAATATCTTTTCAGTTATTTCTTCACGATTATTCTGAGGGTATTTAAACCACTCCAATTCATCTAATACCTTAACGTAATCAGCTCCTCCAAGCGCAACTAGTTTTTCGTGCTTACTCATCTTATAATGTATATTTTGTTTTGAAATACGCCCAGATAACATCCCAGTTTTTGAACTTATCACTTCCAAAATGAAGTACTTCACCTTCAAAGTTTTCTTGCCCTTTACCATTGATATTATCGTCTATCAAATAATCTCCTTTATTAAGTCCTTTGTTTGGAGATATTATTAAATTCCCAACCATATCCATATCAAATTTCTCTCCTATCCACAATCGTTTTTCTGTATAACATAGAGGATTCATTATCGAAGGCGCAGTTAATATATAAACTTCAAAAACGTCTACAGACCTTAGTTTGTTAACCAACTTAATACAATTTGGTAAAGGTTTTAAGTTCGTGAAAAAACCAGCTATACTTTGAGGATAATCCAATTCAGGGTTTTTCAACCTAGCATTTTTATGTGCTTGAGAGAAGTCACAAAGGACATCATCCATATCAATATATATGATCTTTTTTTTCATCTTGTAAATTAATATAAATCGTTATTAAAAAACATGTAATTTGATGCGTAATGGATGTCATTATTCATCCAACGAT
>CAWVWF010000051.1:0-18143 GCA_963933885.1 uncultured Flavobacteriales bacterium
TAATCTATTTTATGTGCTGTAGGATTTTCTGGCCAAGCATGTTTGTGATATCTAATTTTAAGCTCTTTTCTAATTTCAAAATAAGTACCGCTCCAAAAACTTTCCAAATCGGAAGTGACTTGAACAATCTTGTATCCGGGAGAAAGTAAGTGCATTAAGATATTAACTTTTCCGTTATTAACACTAGGCGTCTTCAACATTCCAAAACAACGTTGTAAAGGAACCGATAAAACTGGAGGTGAAGCGTTTTCTTGATATTCTAATTTAGAATAAATACCATTTGGTAGCTTAACCTTATGTGGAGCAAGTTTCTTTAACGTTTCTTGAAGTTCAATTGGTAAACTGTATTCAAGTATTTCAAATAAATTTAATTTTTTAAGATCTGCAGGTTTTTTGATTCCAATCAAATAAGGCGTTAGCCATTCTGAATTGGTGAGTAATAAAGTGCTTATTTGAACATCTGGCCATTTCTGTTGAGGGTTCCACTTTTTTAACGATATTATCCTATTTTGCCATTGCTTAACTCTATCATTCCAATCAAGTAAAGAAGCTCCTTGTTTCTCAATTGCATTAGAAATTGCTTTAACCAACGCTTCAGGATCTGGGTTGGGGAGAGGTGTGCTTTTTAAAATAATATTTCCAATTCTCATTTGAGATTCGGCAACCAAACCACCATTCTTTGTATTCCAAGTAATGATTTCTTTATGCTTTATTAAAGGTGCTAAATCAGTAGGGTTGATTGGAGAAGCACTAAATATTTTTCCGCTATGATCTCTTTCACTAACATTTGCAACAGCTAGCCATGGCTCATGAGCCAAATCATCTCGATGTCCGGCAGATGCAAGTTTTCCATTTGCCATTTGAAACTGAGCGTTATTTCCTGGTCGTGCACAGGCAATTCGTTCAGGATAAGCAGTTGCGATTAGTAAGCCTGTTTCAAAATCATTCACAGGACCATTGTCTGTTTTAATATCAAATAATTTTCGATACTGACTTGCTAATTTTTCGATTCTTCCTAAAGATTTTGCTCCAACTTTATCTCTTCGAAATCTTCTTAATGCTTCAATTCTAATATTTATATCAATTCCTGGTTCTTGAGGAAGTGGATCTTTTTCTTCAAACAGAGGAGCTATATCGGTTGCTAGCGCTAACTGATCTTCTTCCTCAGCCCTAACAAGCATATGTGCTATACGTGGATGTGTTGGGAGTTTGTGTAAGCGTTTTCCGTGTTTTGTGATTCTGTTGTTTTCAAGCGCTTCAATTTCATGTAATAATTGGTTTGCTTTAATAACATTCTTTCTTGGGGGGGGAGATAGCCAATTCAGTTCGTTTGGATCTATAACACCCCATTTGGCCATATCCAACATTAAAGAACTTAGATCTGCTTGTTCGATTTCTGGTGTTCCGGTTTCTGCTAATCTTGAATGCGTAGCTTTTGTCCACATTCTATAACATGTCCCTGCTGATAATCTTCCAGCTCTACCTTTTCTTTGATCTGCAGATTGCTTTGAAATTAATAAGGTCTCTAATCTCGATAATCCAGAGTTTGGATTGAATTTAGAAATACGTTCAAAACCTGAATCAACAACAATCTTAATTCCTTCAATCGTTAAACTTGTTTCTGCAATGTTTGTGGCTAGTACAACTTTCCGTTTTCCATCCTTGTTAGGAGTGATAGCGGCGAATTGCTTGTTGGGTGGAAGCTGACCGTATAATGGTAAGACCACAAAATTCTTCAATGAGTTTTGTAATATTTCCTGACACCTTTTGATTTCTCCTTGTCCTGGGAGAAATGCAAGTACATCTCCATCATGTTTATTAACAGCAGATTTGATTACTCTACTCATTAACTCCGGTAACATTTTCATGTCGGCATCACCTGCGTATTCAACTTCTACTGGAAATAATCTTCCTTTACTTTCAACGATAGGGGCTTGAAGCATTTCGGAAAGTTGAGGCATGTCCAGTGTGGCAGACATAACAAGTATTCGTAAGTCTGGTCTCAGTATCGCTTGAGCTTCTCTACAGAGCGCCATAGCTACATCTGCATGAATACTTCTTTCATGAAATTCATCGAAAATTACTAAACCAACATCTTCCAGACTATTGTCTTCTTGAATCATTCTGGTTAGAATTCCTTCCGTAAGAACTTCTAGTCTTGTGTTTTTACTAGTCTTATTTTCAAACCTAATCTTATAACCAACAGTTTCTCCAATGGATTCACCAATTAAATGAGCCATTCTAGTAGCAACAGTTTTTGCAGCTAACCTTCGAGGTTCAAGCATTAATATCTTTTTCCCTTTCAGCCATGGTTCATTAAGTAAAGTTAATGGTACAAGCGTACTTTTCCCAGCACCAGTAGGAGCTTTCAGAATAAGCGTAGAAGCGTTGTTTAGTTCCTTTTTTATTTCAGGAATTACTTCTTTAACAGGAAGGTTGATATTGCTGTAATCGAATTTCAAGATTATTGTATTAAGTTTTCAATTGTAAATGAACATTCAAATTCGCTCTTTCCAGATAATTTAACGACACCTTTCTTGTCTTTGAAATCATTGAAAAGACCAGCTTGATCAGCCATTCCATTCCAAGGTTCAATACATATGAAAGGGGAGTTGTTGTATGATTTCCAAATTCCCATATCAGGATAATTTGTCCATCCAACCTTTACTTTATTACCACCTTTGTCACTTTCAACGATTAAAGATTTACTTTTTAGATCATCAAAAATTAATGCGTCATCTTTAAAAAGTTCTTCTTGCAGGTTTATTGTATTTCCATTTAACCAATCTTTAGCAACTTCTCCAGTTCTAAAACCTTCAGGAGTTAAGAGTAATCGGTCTGATTTTTCTGATTTTTCAAATGTTATTTTGTAGTCTTCATATTTTAAACCTTCTTTCATAGGTACTTTAATACCCGGATGTGCTCCAATACAAAAGAATATATCATCTGATTCTGTATTAATGATTTTATATGTAACTGTTAATTGCTTTTCTTGAAGTGTAAGAATTACCTGTAACGAAAATTCAAAAGGATATCCCTTTCTAGTTTCGTCATCAGCTTGAAGTTCAAGTGTTATTGTGTCATTTTTTTTATTGACTAATTGGAATTTTTTATCCCTAGCAAAACCATGAGCGGATAAATTATAAGTTTTTTTTCCAAGTTTAAATTGCCCGTTTTCAATCTTGCCAACCAAAGGGAATAACACAGGAGAATGCCTTTTCCAATAAGCCGAATCTCCATCCCAAATCACCTCTCTATTGTTCTGTTTGTCGATATAGCTACATAATTCAGCTCCATGTTCAAGTATTCCTACTTTAATAAATTCGTTTTCAATTGAGATCATAATTCATGTTTAATTGGATGTGCAAAGATAGTCTTATTTAAAAAAATAACATTGTCCCATCATCGTCTTAGTGAAAAGCTTTGTTTAGTGTTGATTTATGTTAAATTTGTAACAGTTAAATAAACTATTATGAAGAAATCACTTGTTAAGTTATCATTATTTGGACTTTGTCTTTTAGGAGCAGCAACAGTTCAGTCATGTGGAGGTGAAGACCCAACTGCAGTAGAAAAAGTAAATATCGATCGTCCTTATGGAACTGAAATAGATGTTTATTGGAGTTTGGTTAAAAATGCACCAAAAGGATATGTTGCTGAATTTACTTTAGAAAACAATTCTGAAAAAACATTAGATAACAAAAACTGGAGTATTTTCTTTCACCAACCTAAAAAGGTTCAAACTGAATCAGGTACAAACGGTGCTAAGTTTACACACATTAACGGTGATTATTTCAAGTTTGAGCCAACTGATTCTTTTCCTGTTTTAAAGAAAGGAGAACAAGCTGTTATCACATATAAAAGTGATGCTTGGGCAATTAAAATGCAAGATGCACCAAATGGTATTTATATCGTATTTACAGATTCTCTAGGGAATGAATCAGCTCCAGAGGTAATTAAAAATGTTGTTTATGCTCCAATTACAGATGAGCAAAACGTAATGAATAGTGCGGATGTTATTCCTGTTCCAACCGCAGGTCACCTATATAGTGAGAATGAAAAAATAACTTTTGAGAAAAAAGAATCATTAGTAAAAATAATTCCAACACCGTATAGTTATACTGCTTCTGAAGGAAGTTTAGTTATCGAAAATGGAGCTACTATCGGTTATGAAGCTTCTTTTAAAAATGAAGCTAATTTTTTAGTTGAAAAATTAAAAGCTGATTTAGGAATTGATGCAACAGCTAAAGAAGGTACTGAAGGAGCTATTGTTTTAGCTAAAGGAGATGTCGTTTCTTTAAATACTGGAATTGATAATTATAAATTAAGTGTTTCTAAAGCCGGTGCTGTTATTACAGGTAACGATGCAGTTTCTGTTTTTTACGGAGTTCAAAGTTTAAGAGCTTTAGTTTCTGCTGAAGATTTAGCAACGAAATCAGGAAAAGCTTCTATTCAGTTTGTAACTGTAGAAGATGAAGCAAGATTCGAATATAGAGGTATGCATATTGACGTTGTTAGAAATTTCAACTCTAAAGAAACTGTTTTGAAATTATTAGATTTCATGGCATATTATAAATTAAACAAGTTCCATTTCCATATTACGGATGATGAAGGTTGGAGATTGGAGATTCCAGGTTTACCTGAGTTAACTGACGTAGGTTCTAAAAGAGGGCATACTGCAGATGAGCTTTCAATGTTAAATCCTGCATATGGTTCTGGTCCATTCCCAGTTACTGAAACTTATGGTTCTGGTTATTATACGAAGGCTGATTTTATTGAGATTTTAGAATATGCAAAAGCACGTCATATCGAAGTTATTCCAGAATTGGATTTTCCAGGTCACGCAAGAGCAGCTATTGTTTCAATGAAAGCTCGTCAGCATAATTTAACTGAAGGTGGGAAAACTGTTGAAGCAAATGAGTTCTTATTACATGATGAAAAGGATGCTTCTACTTATAGATCAGTACAGTATTATGATGATAACGTAATTTGTGTTTGTCAGAACAGTACTTATAAGTTTTTAGAAAAAGTTGTAGACGAGGTTGTAGGAATGTACAAAGAAGCTGGTTTAGAATTAAAACAAGTTCATATTGGTGGTGATGAGGTTCCTCATCCAAATGAAGATAATCCTAATCATGGTGCATGGAGAGGATCTAAGAAATGTCAGTCTGTTTTAGATACACATGACGAATATGAAAAGCCAGAGCAATTATTTTACTATTTCGTAGAGAAGTTTAGTAAGATTTTATCTGATAGAGGTATTGTTACTGCTGGTTGGGAAGAGATCGCTTTGAAAAAAGGAGAAAATGAAGAAGGTGATGCAACTGTTGAGCAAAACGAAGCTTTCAAAGAAAAAGGATTTGTACCATACGTATGGAATACTGTATGGGGATGGGGTGGAGAAGATAGAGCTTACAAATTAGCTAACGCTGGTTTTAAAGTAGTTTTATCTAACGTTACCAATAACTATTTTGATTTAGCATATAACAAAAACCCTCAAGATCCAGGTTATTACTGGGGTGGTTTTGTAGATACTAAAAAATCATGGCAGTTTGTTCCACTTAACGTTTATAACGAGGAATTAACTATGAGAAGTGGTGCTCCAGTTAACTTGGATGATTTTAAGGAGTCTGTAAGATTATCAAAAGAAAGTGAAAAGAACATATTAGGTCTTCAAGGTCAATTATGGACTGAAACAGTTAAAGGACAAGATATGGTTGAATATTATATCTTCCCTAAGATGTTAGGACTAGTTGAAAGAGCTTGGGCTAAAGATCCTTCTTGGACTTCTATTGTGGATCCAACTGAAAGATTTGCAGCACAGGATAAAGACTGGAATCAGTTTGCAAGTAGAATTGGATATTTAGAACTTCCTAAATTAACTTACTTAAACGGTGGAGTTAATTACAGAATTTCTGCTCCAGGTGCAGTTGTAAAAGATGGTGAATTGAATGTTAACACGAACTTCCCAGGAGTTGTATTTAGATATACAGTAAACGGAGATGAGCCAACAGTTAGTTCTACACTTTATAGTGGACCAGTAGCTGTTACTGCTAAAACAATTAAGGTTGTAGCATTTAATGTTAAAGGAAGAGCAAGTTTAACTACAACGGTTACAGTAAAGTAATTTACACGTAACTAACAATATATTTAAAAGGCGCCTATTAGGCGCCTTTTTTTTGTAATAAACTTATTGATGTAGGTTGTGTGTTGTTAGCCGACTAGGTTCTTTCCTTCGCAAGAATGGTAAGTTTGAGCGTTGTTATATTTAATATCAATTGATTGTTAAATAAATATCACATTTGTCATTCTTGCGAAAGCACACTACTGTCCGGAATAAAATTTGAATCCAGTTCATAAATGTAGGGGTGCCTCTTGTAGGTACCCGACACGTAGTAGTGTTAATGTGAAATACTGTGTTTTGGATACCTACAATTAAATACATTTTTTAAACCATTATGAATTCTAAGTCATTTTCAAATGAGAATGAAATAAGAATAACGGGACATTAACTGTGTGAATTATAGATCTATTTATTCCAGACAGTAGTGTGCGAAGGCAAGAATCTAGACGCCTGGTTAAGTGGTAATAAAAATCATAAGACATTATATTATTTTCCAAAGTTGTCCTTTGATACTTCACAACTCTTTAATGTAAGTATTTCATCAAATTGTTAGCGTGTTTAAGATGTGATTAAAATCACTTTAAAAGATTGATATTTATTGAATATTAATTGATCTAAGCTGTATTTACTACCCCTTATAAATAATATTAATTACCATTGTTGAGAACCTTTAGCCCCCTTAACATGAATTACTTGCAACGATCCTCAATCGTAATTTTACTTTTGTTTCCGATTTTCAATGTGTTTTCTCAGAGTTACGCTTCTCTGCCTTTTACAACAGATTTTTCTGAAACAGGAAATGATTTGTCTGGTAATTGGGCAGAAGTTGCTGGAGCAAATTATTTTGCAAAACGACAGACATGGGCGAATGAAATCCCTACTGGAAGAACTAGTTCAGGAAAGGCCTTAACTTTTTATACTAGCGATACTATTGGTTACGATGTTCATCCAGAAGCTTGGTTGTATGTTGATTTATCTAACGCTAATGTTTTAGATATTAATTTTATGGTGGTGGATAATTCTTCCTATTTAATCAACGATACAATCTTTGTAGATGTGAGTGTAGATGGAGGCGCTACTTTCACAAATAATGTTGCGCACAGATCGATGTGGGAATCACCCCATTTTGATTGGAATTGGAACGAAGTAACTGAATTGATTGACTTAACAAGCAATGGCTTGGTAGGAACATCAACTTCAGTGATTAGGTTAAGAGCTAGTACTAATTTCGAATTTATTCCTAGTCCATTTTTCTGGAATTATACAGGGCACATGATCGCTATAGATGATCTAAGTTTATCAAAAACAACTACTTTACCAGTTGAGATTTATGATTTTTCTTGTGGTAAGAATACGTTGAATTGGACAACATTGTCTGAGGTTCAAAATGATTATTTCACAGTGGAGTATTCAAAGAATGGTTTCAATTGGGAAACAACTTTAATAGAAGAAGGAAAGGGAGATAGTTTTCTTGAGAGTTATTACAGTAATGGTATTACGAGCAACGGTTATTATAAACTTTCTCAAACGGATTTTAATGGGAAAACCACAATATTAAATACAGTGTACTGCAAAACTGAAATACCTTTAGAAATTGAAGGGTATTATAACCTAAATGGTCAGGAAATAACTAAGCCTTTAAAGCCTGGAATTATTTTGATTCATTATTCAGATGGAACAGTTGAAAAAAGAATTATAACTCCCGGTTCAGGTCTTACCTTTTGAAGACTTTAATAATGGTGTTTTCCTCATCCTGATCAGTAAATTTGAACCGTTTTTATTTTAAAATAAAATTATCATTTATCAACAGTTCATAAAACATGCCTCTAACTTTTGGAAATTGGCGTAAAGATTTACAAATTAGCCTTATGATTATTAAAGCACTGCAATTTGCAGCAGAGAAACATCGAGGGCAGTTAAGAAAAGGGAATTTAAAGACTCCCTATATTAACCATCCTATTAAAGTTGCTTTTGTGTTGCAAACGATTGGAAAGGTTACTGATGAAAACATTTTGGCTGCTGCTTTACTTCATGATGTGGTTGAAGATACTGATGCCACGCATACAGATTTAGTACACTTGTTTAATACTAAAATCGCAGACATCGTTATTGAGATCTCAGATGAGAAAGGATTGGATAGTGAAGTTAGAAAACGACTTCAAGTTCAAGATGCGCCAAACTTATCCTATGAGGCAAAAATCATTCGTATCGCAGATAAATTGTGTAATATCCAAGATATTTGCGGAATGGATGCTCCAAATTGGGATTACGAAAGAAAATTTGATTACCTCGAATGGGCTGAAAATGTAGTTAACCAGATCAAAGGAACACACGAAGCACTTGAAACGTCTTTTTTTGACGAACATCGCTGGGGAAGATTAAAACTATAGTTCCAAAATTGTTAAATAATTGATATCTTAAGACCGCTACTTACCCAGAAAGCTATTTTTACTATGAATTTAAAATTAATTGCCTTTTTTACCCTTGTCCTAATTTCTATTTCTATTCAATCTCAAACTATTGTTTTTCAAGATAGTGATCATGTGGTACATTATACCATGGTGAATGACAGTCTGAAAATTACTGTTGAAGTATTAAATGACAACACAATTAATTTAAGTACAACTTCAGCAGCAACTGTTAATGATGATTTCGTTCAATTAATGTTTGATAAGAACACTTCAGGTGGGATCGATTTCGGAAGTCAAGTAGATTTAATATATCAATATGATTCTACCTTAAATAATAATATTTGTGGAAGTCATGTTACTGGACCAGCAGCAATTACTTCTTGTGGAACGGCAACAACAAATGGTAATGCTAGCGTTAAACTAGGAATTTCTCTTTATTCAGCTACTTCACATTTAATTTGGTCTTTTTGTATTCCAAAACAAGAATTGGATAACGGAAATACTTTATGTGCTAGAATGAGTGTTAATATTCATACTGAAGGAGATCCTTTGGCAAGTACAGCTAAGATCCCTGCTTCATCTGATACTTACTTTGTTGATGTGTATAATCCAGTTATGCTTTATGAGGTTGCTGACTTAGGTGCGGATATAAATGCTTGCATTGGTGATACAATTTGGCCTAACGACGACTATCCTTTCTATCACTGGAACAATGTTCCTTTTGCGGGACAATATACATTGGTTGTAAATTACATGAGCGAATATGGTTTTAAAATGGATGATGGAACTTGTATTGTTTCGGATTCATTAAATGTTAATATTCTAAACGATTCTTACTGTGCAGGTTCAACTTACGGTTTTCCAAATGTATTGACTCCAAACGGGGATGATATGAATGAAACGTTCGAACCAATTATTGGTCAGGATTTATTAAACCAAGATTGGTCAGGAGCTAAGCTTCACATTTTTAACAGATGGGGAATTTCAGTTTATGAATCTCCTGAGAATGCTTACCCAATTTGGGACTTAAGAAATGAAGTAGGGGACGTGACTAGTTCAGGAACATACTTCTATACATTCATGCCGCCTGGTGATGATGCAACCTTGTTGAATGGTTTCTTTATGGTTGTAAACGAGAATTAAGAAACGATTAATGTGTATCAAAATATTTAGCTCACGATCGTACTTCTTGATTTGAGTGAAACGGTAATCTAGAAGGTAAACTATCCGATTTGCAATCGGTATTCAACTAATTACAATTTAAGTCAAACACCGATTGCAAATCGGATAGTTTACCTTTTAGATTGAAAATCAAAAAGTACTAGCTGTGTGGTGTTGGTTTCTAATTATCGTACTTCTTGATTTGAGTGAAACGGTAATCAAGAAGGTAAACTATCCGATTTATAATCGGTATTCAATTAAATATGATGTTAGTGAAACACCGATTACAAATCGGATAGTTTATCTTTTAGCTTGAAAATAAAAAAGTACAAGCTATGTAATGTTTAATAACCATACTCATTCTCTGCTTTCCCATTTCTGCAAGTAAATAAGAACGATTACTTTTCCTCGTACTCGTACTTCTTGATTTGAGTGAAACGGTAATCAAGAAGGTAAACTATCCGATTTATAATCGGTATTCAATTAAATATAATGTTAGTGAAACTCCGATTACAAATCGGATAGTTTATCTTTTAGATTGATACTCAAAAAGTACAAGCTATGTAATGTTTAATGACCATGCTCACGCTCTACTTTCCTATTTATGTAAGTAAATAATAACCATCATTTGCAACGATTACTTTTCCTTTACTTTCGGCTGGGAATTTAACTTCAATCAAACCATTACTCTCAAAGCCAAGTATTACTTCAGTTTTGAGGAAACGATGTGCCTTGAAATAAGTTCTAATGGAACTTCAATAAATTGAATTCTTCCATAGATACTATAGTGACTTGCTACAATAATTGTTGTTGAACTTTTATTAATATTTGCTCTAAGGTTTACATCTAGTCTTTTTAAATTTTCATCCACTGAAGTAGGAGCTTCTAGTAGATAAACCAAGATTTTAAGAAATTGGTTTTAAGTCGATTTTAAAAAATAAATTGCAGAAATATAAAGACCGTAATCTGGTTATGGTTACTGGAACTATACTTGTAATATAGAATCTCAAAACACTGTAATTATGAATCACTCACTTAGAAAAATTAACAATAAGATCGCCGTGAAGTCATTAAATGAATTTATCAAGTTGATCGGTAAAATGGATGTAGAATATTTTGAAATCACTTTTCACAAAACAAGAAAGAAGTACTTGCAAGACTTAGCTATGTTGTTCGAGCAAATAGAAAATGATTTCCATTACGTTTATATCTTAAAACGAAATACACATGTATTTCAACTACAATGGAAAGAATCCGTTTTGAAAGCTCATTTAGATTTATTGATGCCTAATATTCCAAGTAGTTATTTGAAAAAACCTTTAGTAGCTCAGCTTCAAGCGATCTAGAAACTCTATCTTTTTGACTATTAATATCCAATTGGTATAACTATCTTTGTAGTGTCTAATACCTACAATGAATAAAAAGATAGAAATTACTAAGTATCTTATTAGTGACTTTGTCACTAGTGTTGCTGCGTGGTTACTTTTTTACTTTTTTCGAAAAACTTATATTGAATTTCCTTTCAAGGCAGAATGGTCTGAAATAGTAAACAATGAGAAGTTTTGGTTAGGAACGTTATTAGTTCCAGTAGGATGGATTGTATTGAATGCTTCTTTAGGATTATATGGGAACGTATTTAAGAAATCAAGATTAAAAGAAACTGGAGTTGTATTCTTAGGTTGTATTATTGGTGCACTTGTACTTTTCTTTTCATTGGTTCTTGACGATACAAATTATAGTTACACTTCCTATTACAAGAGTATTTTATTCTTGTTTATTGTCCAATTTATTCTGAACGGTTTCTTTAGATTTTTAATTACCTCTAAGACAGCAAAGAAAGTTCACAATAGAATAATTGGTTTTCCAACACTTATAATAGGAAGTAACCAAAGAGCTGAAAGTTTATTTTTAGAACTTGAAAGCGCAAAGAAATCAGCAGGATATCAAATCTTAGGATTTGTAAACCTTATTGAAGGAGAAACAGAATTTTTGCTTTCAAAACATACAAAGTATTTAGGATCTGTTAAAGGAATTACAGATGTTATTAGAGATAATAATATTCAAGAAATAATTATAGCAATTGAATCTAAAGAACAAGAAGCTATTCAGTTACTAATGATGCAATTGCAAGATTTTAATGTTTCTGTTAAAATTATTCCTGATATGTATAACATCTTAACTGGTCAGGTTAAGATGAATTCTATCATGCATGCAGCATTGATAGAGGTTTCTTTTGGAACACTTCCTGTTTGGCAAAAAACACTTAAGAAAACGATTGATCTTGTTGCTTCAGGTTTAGTGTTACTAATTGGAGCTCCTTTTTATATTACCGTTGCAATCTTAGTGAAATTATCGTCTAAAGGTCCTGTGTTTTTCATGCAAGAACGAATTGGGATTAGGGGAGAAGCTTTCAATATTATCAAATTCAGGTCTATGTATACGGATGCTGAAAAAGATGGTCCAGCGCTTTCAAAAGATAAGGATAGTAGAATCACACCAATCGGAAGATTCATTCGTAAAACTAGGATTGATGAAACGCCTCAGTTTTTTAATGTTTTAAAAGGAGATATGAGTTTAGTTGGTCCCAGGCCAGAACGTCAATTCTTTATTGATCAAATCATAAAGACAGATCCGCAATATAAATATCTTCACCGAGTAAAGCCAGGGATTACTTCTTGGGGACAAGTGAAGTATGGTTATGCTGAGAATGTTGATGAGATGATTGAAAGATTAAAATTCGATTTAATCTACATGGAAAACATGTCTATTCTTATCGATTTTAAAATAATGATTCACACTATTCTAGTCGTGTTTCAAGGAAGAGGTAAATAATTACTTCCTAAAATTCAGCTTGTATTCTAACCTTTTTTGTCTTTTTAGTTCCAGGGTGAATGAACTCTAAGAATTCAGCGTGTAAATGTAATCTGTTGGATTTTGTGCCGTACAGATCATCGCCATGAATTGGTGCGTTTAAACCATCTTTAAAAGCACTATGAACACGTAGTTGATGTGTTCTTCCAGTTTGTGGATATAGATACACTTTAGTTCTATTATTTTCAGTTGAAATCACTTCCCAACGCGTTTTAGCTGGCTTTCCGTAATCATAACAAACCAACTGATATGGCCTGTTGTCAAGGTCAACTCTTAATGGTAAATCAATTTCTCCTTTTCGTTCTGTAATTACACCATCTAACAATGCAACATATCTTTTCTTAACAGTTCTATCAATGAATTGCTTTTGGAGAAACTTGTGGGCTTCTTTGGTTTTAGCAATTAATAGAATTCCCGAAGTAGACATGTCTAATCTGTGAACGAGTAAAGGTCCTGTAGCATCTGGATATTTTTCAACCATTCTTGTGTAAACGGAGTCTGATATGTTTTTACCAGGAACAGATAAGAATTCGGGTGGTTTATTTACGATTGCGATTTCATCATCCTCGTAAAATACTTCCAAATCTCTTCCTTCTGCAGGATTATCGAGCATTGGATTTTTGTCCATTTGAATCCCTTTAAGCATATGACCTAATATGGGTTCACATTTTCCTTTACAAGCAGGATAAAATTGAAGATGTTTCTTTATTTCTGAAGCAGGGGAGTCTCCCCACCAAAACTCTGCAATAGCAATAGGTTTCAATTGATTTTGAAAAGCATATTGAAGTAATTTAGGAGCTGCACAATCTCCAGCGCCAGCAGGGGGCGTAATATCTAATTCTTCTTTAAAGATTTGCCATAAGTTTTTTGGCGTAGCAGTTACATCTAAAAACTTGTATTGATCAAACAACCACTTTTGAAGTATGGCTGATTTTTCTCTTCTTTTCTTTTTGTAATCAGCTACCTGATTTTCAAAGAAATCTAATCTTTCCTTTCGTTTTTCTAATGCTTCGTTTCTATAGTAAGTTTCTTTTTTTATCGCGTGTTGTTGCTTTAAACTCTCATCTCTAGATCTTTCTTGTAAAGCCTCGAAATCCACTTCGTTCATGGATACTTTAGCTAAGTCACGATTTTTTCTTCTGGTTTTTCTTCCAGATTTGTATATGTTTTTTAAACTATTAATTGCCGCTTCAGCTTCTGCCGTTTCTTTACTGAAATTAACTTTTACATCAGCAAACTCTTCGTTGCTTTCTAGCTCTTTTAAAGCAGCATTATAACTGTTGAGTATAAGTTCTTCAGATTTGAAATAACTGTCTTTTTGAAGCCTGTCATATATCGGGGGAACAAATGAACCAACAGTTGGTACTTCTCCTATCTTTCCAGAATATCCAGCTAAATAACCAAGTGCTCCATCTTTATTTTGAACAACTAAAACACCAAACATTTTTCCAACAGGAGGTACTGTAGATTTAGAATCTAATCCGAAATTATGATCCCAATTTGTGTTTTTAATTAGTACTTTAACTTCTTCAACAGCAGTTAAAGCAATCTCGCTAGGTGTGTAGTAAAATGGGAACGTAAATAAATCGGGAATTGGAATGTCCTTTACATCTTTTTTAAAAGGCGTAAAACAATCCAATTTTTTTGATATACTTTCTCCCATATTAATACTTGTTATTTAGGTGATTGGCTAAGTATGCTCCCATACTCGCACAGGCTTGTAGTAAGTATCCACCAGTTGGTGCATCCCAGTCTAGCATTTCTCCAATACAAAAATGATTGGGTATTTTATGTAATTCGAAATTCGTATTTATTTCACTTAAATCTATTCCTCCAACAGTTGATATTGCTTCGTCTAAAGTAGCAGTATCCAATATTTTAATAGGTAATTGTTTTACAGCTGATGCTAATAACGCGGTATCCATATATTCAGTTTTACTCAAGTTTGTTTTGAGTAACTGTATTTGAATAGCACTTAGTTTAATGGCATTTTTCAGACTGTCGGCATTGTTTTTTGCTGGCTTTGATAATTTTTCAAAAACCTGTTCTTCTGTTAACATTGGTTTTAAATCAATGTAGATTATAGCTTCTTTTTTAGCCTTAAGCTGAGCTCTTATTTCTGGACTTAAAGCATAAATAGCATTGCCTTCAATTCCTTGTTTAGTAATAACAACTTCACCTTTTTGTGTTTTCTGACTGCAAGTAATTGAAATGTTTTTAAGTGGAGTTCCCTCATTTTTTTCAATAAAAGAAGTATCCCAATCAATTTTGAATGCACAATTAGAGGCTTCGAAATCTTGCGTGTTAATTCCTTTGTCTTTAAAAGTTTTAAGCCAAGAACCATTAGATCCGGTTATTTTCCAACTTCCTCCACCTAGTGCATAAACACAGTAGTCGCTTTGGATAACTTCATCGTTATTAAAAACAGGATTATTACTTTCATTCCAACCTGAAAAGGTTTTATTAAAATGAAATGAAACGTTCTTGTTTTTTAAAACAGACTGGATAGCATTAAGAACTTGAATTGGTTTAATCCCTTTTTCAGGATAAACACGTTTACTCGTTCCGATAAAAGTTGGAATACCAATATCATTTAACCAATCTCTAAATTGCTGGTTATTAAAAAACTGTAAAGCATCAAGTAAAAAAGGAGTAGGGGTGTAACGCCCAATTAGATTATCAATGTTTTCAGAATGAGTTAGGTTGAAACCTCCGTCTCCAGCAACTAAGAATTTCCTTCCTAATCCAGCTGATTTCTGTTCGTAAATATTGATGTTAAATTTATCTGCATCAAGAAATGAGGCAAAAAATAAGGAGGCACTACCGCCTCCTATTATTGTAATCTTATTCAAAATCTAAGCTCTGTTTGCTTCGTATTCCGCTATATTGTCTTTCTGAGAAATTAAGAAGTCAACATTGTCATATCCATTAATTAAACACTCTTTACGGTATCCATTAATTTCAAAACTTTCTTTTTCACCAGTAGTAGTGATCTCAACAAACTGATTTTCTAAGTCAACTTTAAATGTAGCATTGTTATCATTCTCAATAGCTGAAAATAATTTGGTTAAAAACTCAGGACTAACTGTAACAGGTAACAATCCATTATTTAAAGCATTGTTGTTGAAAATATCAGCAAATGCCGAACAGATAACTACTTTGAATCCATAATCATGAATTGCCCATGCAGCGTGTTCTCTTGAAGAACCACATCCAAAGTTCTTACCCGCAACCATTATTGCTCCTGAGTAATTACTATCTTCTAAACAGAAGCTTGTAATTGGGTTGTCGTCTTTATCAAAACGCCAATCTCTAAACAAGTTGTCTCCAAAACCATCTCTAGTTGTAGCCTTTAAAAAACGTGCTGGTATAATTTGATCAGTATCCACGTTCTCAGTCGAAAGTGGTACTGCTGGTGATATAATAGTGTTAAATTTTTCCATTTTGTAAATCTTTAATAGATTAAATTAAATCTGCAGGGTTAGCAATAACTCCAGCAATTGCAGTAGCAGCAGCTGTCATTGGTGATGCTAACATTGTTCTTGCTCCAGGACCTTGACGTCCTTCGAAGTTACGGTTAGATGTACTTACACAATAGGCACCAGAAGGTACTTTATCGTCGTTCATTGCTAAACAAGCAGAACATCCAGGCTGACGAATTTTAAATCCAGCAGCTTCAATAATTTCAGCAAGACCTTCATCTTGAATTTGTTTCTCAACTTGTTTTGATCCAGGAACCAACCAAGCGATAACATTATCAGCTTTTTGTCTTCCTTTTACAATTTGAGCAACTTCTCTAAAATCTTCGATTCTAGCATTTGTACATGAACCAACAAATACATAGTCTACCTTTTTTCCCATCATTGTTTCACCAACGTTGAAATCCATGTAATCTAATGCTTTATCAAATGATTCGATTTCTTTTATGGATTTAGCACCTATGTCGTTTGCTGAAGGAACTTTTTCAGTAATTCCTACACCCATTCCTGGGTTTGTTCCATAAGTGATCATTGGTTCGATATTAGCTGCATCGAACTTGTATTCTTTATCGAAAATAGCATCGTCATCAGACTTAAGTGTCTTCCATTCTGCCAATTTCTTATCCCATTCTGCACCTTTTGGAGCGAAGTCTCTTCCTTCAACATAATCGAAAGTAGTTTGATCAGGAGCAATTAATCCTCCACGAGCACCCATTTCGATAGACATGTTACAAACAGTCATACGACCTTCCATTGTTAAATCAGTAAATGCTGATCCAGCAAATTCTATGAAATAACCAGTACCTCCTGCTGCAGTAACTTTAGAAATTACATACAAAACAATATCTTTTGCTGTAACACCTTTTCCTATTTCACCATCAACAGTAACTCTCATTGTTTTAGAACGCTGTTGTAATAAACACTGACTAGCCATTACTTGCTCTACTTCTGAAGTACCAACTCCAAAAGCGATAGCACCAAAAGCACCATGAGTAGAAGTGTGACTATCACCACAAACCATTGTCATCCCTGGTTGAGAAACTCCCAATTCAGGTCCTACAACATGAACAATCCCTTGAAAAGGATGTTCCATTCCGTATAATTCAATTCCAAATTCATCACAGTTCTTTACTAAAGTAGAAACTTGATGACGAGATAAGTCATTTGAGATTGGTAAGTGCTGATTTTCTGTTGGAACGTTATGATCCGCAGTAGCACAAATTTGTTTTGGACGAGCAACCTTAAGTCCTCTTTCTCTTAATCCTGTAAAAGCTTGTGGAGATGTTACTTCATGGATGTATTGCACATCAATATAAAATACATCTGGCCCGTCTGGTATAGAAGATACAACGTGATTGTCGTAAATCTTATCAAATAATGTTTTTCCCATTTTAATATCTTTTTAACTTATGCCTTCTTTTTCATTATTTCTAATAAAATCTCATCAGAAACTTCTTTCATTGTATCGGCAATTGTAATAAACTTGTCGTAAATGTCATTCAATTCCGCTTTCGTCAAATCGTACCCTAGATTTTTAGCTCTATAAGCAACTGCAGCTCTACCAGATCTTGCAGTTAAAATAATTGCAGAATGGTTAACACCAACGTCAAGTGGATTGATAATCTCGTAGTTTTCTCTGTTTTTGATTACTCCATCCTGGTGAATTCCAGAAGAGTGAGCAAAAGCGTTATCTCCAACAATTGCTTTGTTAGGTTGAACTGGCATTTGCATCATATCAGAAACTAAACGAGAAATATCATTTAATAACTTTGTATTAATATCAGTGTGAAGACCTAAATGTTCTTGCTGACGCATGATCATTACAACTTCTTCTAGTGCTGTATTTCCAGCTCTTTCACCAATACCGTTAATTGTACATTCAATTTGTCTTGCTCCATTCATCGCTCCATAAATAGAGTTGGCAGTAGCTAATCCTAAATCATTGTGACAGTGTGTAGATAATGTTACATTTTGGATCCCAGTAACATTTTCCATTAAGTACTTAATCTTTTCACCATACTGATCAGGCATACAATAACCCGTTGTATCAGGAATGTTTAATACAGTTGCTCCTGCATTAACAGCTGCCTGACAAACTTT
>CAWVWF010000052.1:0-17988 GCA_963933885.1 uncultured Flavobacteriales bacterium
TACTTTCTGATTTTTAATCTGAAAGGTAAACTATCCGATTTATAATCGGTATTTAGTGGTAAGACGTTTCGTGTGTGAATACCGATTAAAAATCGGATCTTTTATCTTCTAGATTACCGCTTCGCTCAAATCAAGAAGTACGGTTTGTCTTAGGCTTCACACATTCTTTCGCACATGGTACTTTCTGATTTTTAATCTGAAAGGTAAACTATCCGATTTGAAATCGGAATTTAGTAGTAAGACGTTTCGTGTGTGAATACCGATTAAAAATCGGCTCTTTTATCTTCTAGATTACCGCTTCGCTCAAATCAAAAAGTGCGGATAAAAGAATTTCGTGGAATTTACTTATCGATTTTATGGAACATTTTTATAAACGTTCGATATACTACAAAGAAATTAATTATTTATAGATTTTAATAATCTGAAATCAATGTTTTGATAGTTTATTAAATTTCAATTATTTAAAATGATAAAAGGTATGAAGGTTTTGTTTTTTGTTTTTTCAGTAGGTCTAATTTTTACTGGATGCTCTAACAAAGTTGAAGTAAAAGAATTAAATTTTGGGTATATCGGACCATTAAGTACTAGAGCTACTTTTTTAGGTGTAGGACCTGCTAAAGCTATAGGGCTAAACATCGAACAATACAATGAAAATAGAAAAGAAGGCGAGCCTAAAATCAATTATTTTACTGAAGATGATAAATGGGAAAAGAGTTTAGCTATTCCTAAATATCAAAAGCTAAGAAATGAACATAATATTGATGTTTTGTTTATTAGTAATTCAGATGGGACTGTTGCTCTTCAGGATAAAATTTTGGAGGATAATGTTATCTGTATTAATCCATTAAATAGTGATGATCTTTTATCAGCATTAAATGATCATACATTTAAAGTTGCAAAGAATACTGAAGATGCAAATGGTTTAGTAGGGCATCGAATTATAGAATTAGGTTATAAGAAAACTGCGATTTTTCATTTCCCAAATGATTACATGACTAGAGCTGCAAAATCAGTCGAAAAAATACTACTTTCAGAAAACCTTAATTGTAAATTAATTAAAACTGAAAAAAATAAAACTGATTTTACTAAAGAACTAAAAATATTAAAAGCTGAAGAGTATGATAGTTATATAATTTTCGGATATAACAAATATGGATACGTTATAAAACAGGCTCGAGAATTAGGAATTAATGCACCTTTTTTTGGGGCAAATACTTTTTTAGAAGAAGAGTTTTTTGATAATTCAGCTGGAACTGGAATAGGTGCTGAATTTGCATTTTTCACTACTGTTGATGGAAATGAATTCTTAGCTAATGAATTCATAGATGATTATAAAATACGGTATAATGAAAGCCCGCCAGCAATTTGGCCTACACTTCAAGCTTGTGATGCATCTAGGATTGTTATTGATGCTGTTCGCGAAGTTAATAAGTCAAAACCTGAAAATATAGCGTTTGATAATTGGTTAAGAGATGAACTTTTTAACACGACATATTTTGAAGGAGTTTGTGGTAATCTTTCAATTGGAAAAGACGGAGCTGCAAGAGGCATATATTTCTCACTATATAAATGCGTAGGTAGAATGGAAATTGAAAAAATAGAGTAAGTCCTTTGATTTTGGGGAGTAATAACTTTTTTATACTCTAATAAGAGAACTGTATAGTTACGAAGTTCCAATTTTTAATCTAAAAAAAATGAACCAATTAATAATCGGTGTTTAGCTGTTGTATGCTCTGTTTTGGAATACCGATTAAAAATCGGCACTTTTACCTTCTAGATTACCGCTTCGCTCAAATCAAGAAGTACGTTAAGTATGGTTGTAAACAAAAAAGAAGCCCTGTAGATATTAAATCCACAGGGCTTCTTTTTGTTATAGTTCTTTATTTAAATTTAGTAGCAAGAGTTTTTAAACCTTCAACATACTTATCACCTACCATTCCTGATGGATCTAATACTAATCCAATTAAGATATTTCCTTCGCTTCTAAATCCCCAAGTAACTTCAGTTCCATTTTTAACTTCTTTGAAAGTTAAGTAAGAATTAGCTTTGTTTTCCATCGGAGCAGTAAACTTTAATTTGAAAGCAACTGAATCGGCAGATTCATATATCTTAGTTTGAATACCAGCTCCAACTTCATCATTTGTTGAAGTCCATTCATATGTAGAGTCTCCAACTTTAACTTCCATTTCTGGATCTATGTTAAACCAAGGATTCCATTCCGTGTATTTATTTAAATCAGTAACATAAGCTGCTACTTCCGACTTTGATCCATTAACTAACTGCGTTTTTTCAGCATGAAACTCCTGAGGGAGGATAAATAATATTGCTACAATACAAAGAAACGCTGCGAATAATTTTAAACCTTTTTTCATTACTTTTATAATTAGTTTTGTCAAATGTAACTAATGTTTTTGATTCGATGAAAATTTATGCATTTAGTGGTTTAGGGGCAGATGAGCGTGTTTTTGATGCTCTTAACCTTAAGTATGATCTGGTTGTTTTACCTTGGAAATCATTTTCTAAAGATGAAACAATGAAGAGCTATGCTTTGAAAATGGTGGAAGACTTAGATTTAACTATTCCTTATGTTTTTTTAGGTGTAAGTTTCGGAGGTATGTTAGTCTCTGAATTATCTACTTTAAAACAATCAACTCATAATATTGTAATCTCTTCAGTCCTTAACCCAAGTGAACTTCCTTGGATGTTTAGGTTGAAAATTCCTGTTTATAAATTACCTACGGCTTTATTTAGATTGACAAGAACTTGGGTTTGCAATTGGTTTGGAGCAAATGATAAAAGACTAATAAAAAATATATTAAAAGATACTAACCCTGGTTTTATAAAGAATGCAATTCGATTGGTTATCAATTGGGAAAATAAAAGTCGGGGAGAGGTGGTCCGAATTCATGGGAGTAGAGATCGTATTATTCCTAAACCAGATGTTGAAATGATTGTTGTTAAAGGTGGTCATTTGGTAATAGTAGACCAAGCAGATGAAATATCAAAATTGATCAATGATACTATAAAGAATGGTTAGGCTTTCTCTACCGTACTTTCTGATTTTCAATCTGAAAGGTGAACTGTCCGATTTGTAATCGGTTTTTAAATGTAAAATAAATTGTAATTGAATACCGATTGAAAATCGGATCTTTTACCTTCTAGATTATAGTTTTACTCAGGTCAAGAAGAATGGTGTATAGAGTCGATTTAGTATTTTATTGTACAAGTCTTAATTAGAAATCTAGGTCTCAACCTTCGAACACTGTACTTTCTGATTTGTAATCTGAAAGCTAAACTGTCCGATTTTCAATCGGTGTTTAAATGTAAAATAAATTGTATTTGAATACGGATTAAAAAAACTTGTCTTTCATATTCTAGAATGTCTTTACGCTCAAAATCAATAAGCACGTTGATGTCATTTTCCTTTCTTGTATTTCTTAATTTGTTGATTAGAATAGCTCAAAGTCTTGATTTTTAATTGATGATCAATTGGATTAAGAATTAACCATTCTTCTTCTATTTTTCCAGTTTTATTTCCTCGTTTATTAATTTGGTAATTTAAAACAACTATTGAATCTGATGTTTGTTTCCAGTAGCCTTCAAAATCATCATAAACTATAGGATGCGTTCCACACCAGCTTCCATTTTGTCTAATCGTCAATTCTCCGTTTCTGTTAAATTCTATTCCGGGTCTTTGATTATCAAGAAAGTAATTTCTTGTATATGTAGCTATACCATTTTCATAGTCCATCTGAATCCACCTTCCAACTAAATCATTGTCCTTTCGAGTACTTATATATCCAATATATAGGATTATGACTAATGGAATTAGGAGAAAAAACTTTTTAGATAATTTCATTATTGGTTTTTAAACCAATCCAATAGAGCTTTATTATCCTCATCCGAAAATTGAGCTTTTTCATGTCCCCAAACATAAATGGCAACGGGCATTTCACCTTCTTCTAAAGCTTCAACTATTTCTTGAGTAAATCCTATTCTTTTCTTTTCTGGAAGTAAACCCCAAGTTGAGAAATTTATTTTTTCTCTAGCTCCATTTACATTGGATTTCACCCACCATGAAAGAGGAGCGTAGTCAGAATACCAAGGATAGGTTGATTCGTTTGAATGACAGTCGTAACATTGATTTTTAATCATTGTAGCAACTTTTTCAGTTGGATTTGTAATAGATAAAAAATCTTGATCAGAATGAACCTCAGGATTTACTTTGTCAATTTTAAAAAATTGGGAAATCACAAGGAAAAGTAATATTGCTATTCCTATATTTTTTTTAGTAAACTTTTCCTTCATAACTAATGATTTAAAGTGTTCCCTTAGTACTTGGTAAAACTAAATGCTCAGGATCTCTACGGATAGCCATCTTGATTGCTCTAGCTAAAGCTTTGAATATACCTTCAATTTTGTGGTGCTCATTATCTCCTTCAGCTTTGATGTTGATGTTTGATAAACCAGTATCACTAAAAGACTTGAAGAAGTGCATGAACATTTCTGTAGGCATTTCGCCAATTTTCTCACGCTTAAATTCTGCTTCCCAAACCATCCATGGGCGTCCACCGAAATCTAATGCAACCTGACATAAACAGTCGTCCATTGGTAAAGAGTATCCGTATCTTTCAATACCGATTTTGTTACCTAATGCATTCTTGAAAGCTTCACCTAAAGCCAATGCTGTATCTTCTATTGTATGATGCTCATCAATCTCTAAATCACCTTTTACGTGAATCTTCAAATCGATTCCTGCATGCTTTGCAATTTGATCTAACATGTGATCGAAAAATGCGATACCAGTATCCATATCACCTTTTCCAGTTCCATCTAAATCAAGTTCAATATTGATTTTAGTTTCCTTTGTGTCTCTTTGTACAGTTGCTTTTCTTTCACCAGCAGCTAAGAAAAGATAAATGTCTTTCCAGTCTGTAGACTCTAAAGAAATACAATCTTTCAATTCAGAAATTTTTCCTGATAATTCCTCTAAACCTTTTTCATCTTCATGGTTAATCCAGATTGCTTTCGCTCCAAGATTCTTAGCCAATTCAACATCAGTAATTCTATCACCAATTACAAAAGAGTTTGCTAAATCATAATCTCCAGTCATGTACTTCTCTAATAAACCAGTTCTTGGTTTTCTTGTAGGTGCATTATCTTGAGGAAAAGATCTATCAATTAAAACTTCAGTGAATTCAATTCCTTCACCTTTTAACGCCTTCATCATAGCATCTTGAGGAGGATGAAAAGTATGTTCCGGGAAAGAATCAGTTCCTAAACCATCTTGGTTAGTCACCATTACCAATTCGAAATTCATTTTTCTTACAATCTCACCAAGCCATCTAAATACACCTGGATAATATTCTAATTTTTCTAACGAATCTAATTGGTAATCAACTGGTGGTTCAATTACTAAAGTTCCGTCTCTATCAATGAATAATACTTTTTTCATCTTAATATTTTTAAACTACCGATTGAATGGCAGTAAGTAATGTTTTGTTTTCCTCTGGTCTACCAACTGTAATTCTTAAACAGCTTTCACAAAGCGCAACAGTAGATCTATTTCTTACGATGATTGATTTAGTAACCAATTTATCATAGATGTCAGATGCATTGTCAATCTTTACTAATAAGAAGTTGGCGTCACTTGGGTAGATATGTTTTACAGCACTTATTTTCTGTAGCTCATCAATTAATAATGTTCTTTCAGAAAGTATAACATCAACCTGCTCATTTTTCCCTTCCAAATTATCTAATGCTTCAGACGCTTTGTTTTGAGTTAATGTATTGATATTATAAGGAGGTTTTATATTGTTTAATATATTGATAATTGCTGGAGAGGCGAACCCCATTCCTAATCTTAAACCAGCTAAACCCCATGCTTTACTAAAAGTTTGCATGATGATTAAGTTTGGATGAAAATCTAAATAATCAATCCAAGATTGAGAACTACTGAAATCTATATAAGCTTCATCAATTACTACAATTCCATCAAAGGAACTTGTGATGCTTTTAATAACGTCAGGATCTAAAGTATTTCCTGATGGATTATTTGGTGAGCAAAACCAGATTACTTTTGTGTTTGGAGTAATCGCATTTTTTAACGCCTTTTCATCAATTTCGAAATCAGGAGTTAATAATACTTTTTTAATTCCAACATTATTTATGTCTGCAGAAACTTGGTACATCCCATAAGTAGGAGGTAGGCAAATAACTTCATCTTTTCCAGGTTCACAGAAAGCTCTAAAAATTAAATCAATAATTTCATCACTACCATTTCCAAGTATAATACGATTCTTGTTTACGTTTTTTATGTTGGAAATCTTAGCTTTTAGCTCTTGTTGGTATGGGTCTGGATATCTATTTAATCCTGTATCAAAAGGATTTTCATTAGCATCTAAATATACATCAGCCTTTCCTGTGAATTCATCTCTAGCAGATGAATAAGGTTTAAGGTTTTTGATGCACGGTCTTAATATTTTATCTAAATCGAAGCTCACGGTTGTGTAAATTAAAATTAATTTTTCATTTCATTTAATCGAAGTGTAACAGCGTTTTTATGCGCAAATAACTCTTCAGCTTCGGCCATGATTTCTATAATAGGACCTAGGTTTCTTAAACCTTCTTTTGTTATTTTTTGATATGTAATTTTCTTAGTGAAAGAATCTAAAGAAACTCCACTGTAAGATTTAGCATAACCGTTAGTTGGTAGTGTATGGTTTGTACCTGAAGCATAATCACCAGCACTTTCAGGTGTGTAATTCCCTAAGAATACAGATCCTGCGTTGGTAACCTCATTAATGAATAAGTCTTCATTCTTAGCACCGATAATCAAGTGTTCTGGACCATATTCGTTAATTAACTCTAATGCTTCAGCTTCGTTATTCATTAAGATTAACGTAGAGTTTTCAAGCGCTTGAGCTGCAATGTCTTTTCTTGGTAATTCATCCAATTGTTTTGCAACAGCTTTTTCTACATCACCAATTAAGCTTTCTACACAAGTAACAAATACAACTTGTGAATCTGCTCCGTGTTCAGCTTGTGATAATAAATCTGAAGCAATGAATTCTGCATTTCCAGTTTCATCTCCGTAAACTAGTACTTCACTTGGACCAGCTGGCATATCAATAGCAACTCCTTCCAGACTAGCTAATTGCTTTGCAGCAGTTACAAACTGATTTCCTGGACCGAATATTTTATAAACTGAAGGAACTGATTCAGTCCCAAAAGCCATAGCTCCGATTGCTTGAATTCCACCAAGTTTAAAAACTTTAGTACAACCAACAGAATCCGCAGCATATAGAATAGCTGGATTTATGTTTCCTTCCTTATTTGGAGGTGTACATAAAACGATCTCTTTACATCCTGCGATGTTTGCAGGAATAGCCAACATTAATACAGTACTGAATAATGGAGCTGTTCCACCAGGGATATATAAACCAACCTTATCGATTGCTGTTGTTTTTCTCCAACATTCAACACCAGGCTGAGTTATTACTCTTTCTTCTTTACTGATTTGCGTTTCGTGAAATGTTTTAATATTTCTAGCAGCATTGTCAATAGCATCCTTTAACTCAGTTGAGATTAAAGAACCTGCATTTTTTAATTCTGATTCTGAAACAATCAATGAATCTAAAGTAGCTCCATCAAATTTTAGAGTGTAAGCTTTTAAGGCTTTATCACCATCAGCTTTTATATCATTAAAAACAGAAGCAACAATTGATTCGAGATTCGCTTTTTCTTGCGTAGGTCGTTTCAGGATGTCCTCCCAGTCTTTCTTTTCAGGATATAAATATGTTTTCATTGTAATTGCTTAGTTAAAGTACCATCTTTTCAATAGGAACAATTAAGATTCCTTCAGCACCATTTTCTTTTAAACTGTCAATCGAATTCCAGAAGTCACCTTCTTTGATTACCGAATGAACTGAACTCCAACCTTCTTTTGCTAATGGTAAAACAGTAGGGCTTTTCATTCCTGGTAAAGCTTTAATGATTGCATCTAATTTATCGTTAGGTGCATTCAATAAAACATACTTGTTTTTCTTTGCAGTGTGAACAGCATTGATTCTAAACATTAACCTGTCTAAAATTGCTTTTTTCTCACCAGATAAACCTGGAGTAGCAACTAAACATGCTTCAGATTGAATGATTTCCTCACATTCTTTCAGTCCATTTTTAAATAATGTACTTCCAGAAGAAACTAAATCACAAATCCCATCAGCTAAACCAATGTTTGGAGCGATTTCAACTGAACCAGAAATTTCGTGGATTTCAGCATTAATATTATGCTTATCTAAATATTGTTGTAAAGTAACAGGGTAAGAAGTCGCAATTTTTTTTCCTTCGAAAAATTGAACACCTGGGTATTCAGTCTCTTTTGGAACAGCTAAAGAAAGTTTACATTTAGAAAAACCTAAGCGCTCAACGATATCTAATTTCTGTCCTTTTTCGATAACTGTGTTTTCTCCAAGGATTGCAATATCAGCAACACCGTCCTTAACATAGTTAGGTATATCTGAATTTCTTAAAAATAATAACTCAGCAGGGAAGTTATGAGAAGCAACTTTTAGTTGGTCTTTTCCATTGTTAAACTTAACACCACATTTTTTTAAAAGTTCGATAGACTCATCGTTAAGTCTTCCTTTTTTCTGAACTGCAATTTTTAAAATTTCTCCCATTATATTATTTGTTATTAAAGTAAAAAAGCCACACTTTTCAGCGTGGCTCGTTTATATTTTATAAATACAACAACATCGCCCGCCTTATTGAAGGATAGTGTAATGATGATGTATATGAATTTGTGTTTTCATTATTGTAAATCGTGGTGCAAATATAAGAATAAAAATGCAATTTGAATTATTCAGTTAAAGCTTTATTTATAAGTTGAAAAATTTCAGGTGAAAATTTAATTTTCAAAGCAAATTCATGTGCTTTTGGAGTCATCTTTCCCCAAGTCATTCTTATTATTTTCAACCATTTTTCTTCAGAGTATTCTTTCTTGGAAGCTGCGAAAGGTTGCATGTAATGTTCAAGGAAAACCAAACAAGCAACATCCTCAATTAACTGCACTTGGTGGTTCTTTTTAACCTCCTTTTTAGCAACCATTTGTTTAACGGTTTCGATATCCTCGTTACTATAGCCCGCTTCAGATAAAACCTTAGCAGCTTCATTTGCTTGATAGTCATATAAGAAGATACGCCATTGGTAATAACCTTTTTTTCCAGTAGGGTAGGAGCTTCTTGGGATTTCCCACCTTTTAAAATGCTGACACTTTGCTGCTAGTTCTTCCAATTCAGTTGCATCAGGCTTTAATTTAAAAAGCCATTCTGTACATTGGTTAGCGTAAAGTGATTCTGCAGGTATTTTACTTCCTTCGTAATCTGCTTGATTAGGATCAAGACTGTGAATTTTATTTATGGCACTAATTGCTGTTGCTTTCATTGTATAAAGTATAGATTGCTAAATTTAACAGATAATTTGATTCAATTATAATAGACTTGAAGTTTTTATTAAAAATAAAATAGTAGTATCATTAAACTATCATTCACTTTTTTTTATCTTTGTACTTCAAATGCAACCAAGAGAGATTATAAATACAACCGAGTTTAATCTTATAGTCAGAAGGCTTGCTTTCCAATTAATTGAGAATCATACTAATTTCGAAGAAACCGTTTTAATTGGTTTACAAACCAAAGGTGTTTTTCTAGCAGATCGTTTAAAGAAAGAATTAGAAGCTATTCAACCAGATTTAAATTTAAATGTTGGTTATTTAGATATTACTTTTTTCAGAGATGATTTTAGAAGAACTGATAAACCGCTTCTTGCCAACGAAACTAAGATTGATTTTATCATTGAAGGAAAGAAGGTTCTGTTAATAGACGACGTCCTGTTTACAGGTAGAACAATTCGTGCTGGTTTAGATGCAATGTTGGCTTACGGAAGACCTTCTTTAGTAGAACTTTTAGTTCTAGTTGATAGAAGGTATAAAAGGCATTTACCAATTCAACCTACTTACGTTGGGAAAATTGTTGATTCAATTATATCTGAACAAGTTACAGTTGAATGGGAAGAGGTAGAAGGAGAGGATAAGGTTTTAATGCATTCATCAGAAAAGTAAGTGAAAATGGAGACTTTGAGCGTAGATCATTTATTAGGTATTAAAGATTTAACCAAAGAAGACATTAATTTAATTTTTTCTACTGCTGATAATTTTAAAGATGTAATTAATAGACCAATAAAGAAGGTTCCTTCTTTAAGAGATATCACGATAGCAAATTTATTTTTCGAAAATTCAACAAGAACCAAATTGTCTTTTGAATTGGCAGAAAAAAGATTATCAGCTGATGTGATCAACTTTTCAAGTGCATCTTCATCTGTAAAGAAAGGAGAAACTCTAGTTGATACTGTAAATAATATATTATCCATGAAGGTGGATATGGTTGTAATGCGTCATCCAAATCCTGGAGCGCATGCTTTCTTAAGTAGAAATATTGATGCTAAGATTATAAATGCTGGAGACGGAGCTCATGAGCATCCCACGCAAGCATTATTAGATACATATTCTATAAGAGAGAAGTTAGGAACAGTTGAAGGAAAAAAAGTTGTAATTGTTGGGGATGTTTTACACTCAAGAGTTGCACTTTCTAATATTTATGCACTTCAAAAATTAGGAGCAGAGGTGATGGTTTGTGGACCAGCTACTTTAATTCCGAAGTATCTTCATACACTTGGAGTAAAAGTAGAGCACAATCTTAAAAAAGCGCTTGAATGGTGTGATGTAGCAAATATGTTACGAATTCAATTAGAGCGTCAAGATTCTAAATTTTTCCCTTCAATCAGGGAGTATACAATGCAATACGGGTTAACACTTGATCTATTAAACAGTCTCAATAAAGAAATTGTTGTAATGCACCCTGGTCCAATCAATAGAGGAGTGGAGATTACTAGTGAAGTCGCTGATTCTAGCCAATCTATAATTCTTAATCAGGTTGAGAATGGAGTTGCAATTCGCATGGCAGTATTGTATCTTTTGGCGGGAAAAATAGGTCGATAAACGAATTTTATTCAGTTAAGTTTCATCAATCTAATATTTCTGCTATATTTGTGTAGAGGCTAAAAAAACTATTATATGAACTTTACTATTGACAAGCAAGAAAAGTATACTTCTATCAAGGTACATGTTGAAAAACTTGACACAACAGTTGCTCCAGCATTAAAAAGCGAATTGGTTATGCTTAATGCGCATGGAACAAAAAATATAATTATTGATCTTGAAGAAACAAGATACTGTGATTCTTCTGGTTTATCTGCTATTTTAGTAGCTAACAGACTTTGTAAAAACGTAAATGGAACTTTCGTTTTAACATGTTTACAAGAATCAGTAAGTAAATTAGTTTCTATCTCTCAATTAGATACAATCCTAAACATTACTCCAACTTTAAACGAAGCTGTTGATTATGTTTTTATGGCAGAAGTTGAGAAGGATTTAGAAGAGTAAAATTTCTATGAAAAAAATATTATCATTATTAATTGGAACGGTTGCTTTGACAACCGTTTCTTTTGCGCAAAACTGTACGATTGATAACTCTATTACATCTATAGGTGTTTATCCAACCGTAGCTCAAGGTTTTAATGATGGATTTGTGAATACTCCATACGAGCAGGTCGCTCAGATAAAAGTTATTTTAGATACAATTGTTGACTTTGCTGGTACACCAACTTCAGCTCGTGTTTTATATGCGGTGGTTGATTCTGTAAAAGGAATGCCTGATGGTTTTACTTATGCATGTAATCCATCCAACTGTGAAATCCCAGGAGGTGATATCGGTTGTACTGTTATGTCTGGAACACCTTCATTAGCCGATGTAAACAAAACGTTTGATCTAACGATTTATACTACTTTATACGGTTTACCTATTGATTGGTTAGGAATGGGTATTGCCCCTTTACCTTTTCCAGTTGAATTCACAGATTATTCTGTTACAATTCAACCAGAGGCAAATAGTACATATGATGTAAATCCAGCGATTTCTTCAAATGTTTACCCTAATCCAGCTTCAGAAAATGTAACAGTTGAAATGAATGCAAACAGTTCTGAAGATGTTACTGTAAGTATAAATAACATATTAGGTGCTACTGTGAAAAGTAAAAATATTAAATTAAACTCTGGACTTAATACTTTAAGTTTTGCTACTTCAGATATGAATACCGGATTGTATTTAGTAAGCATTGAAGGTAGCTTTGGAAGAGTAATTCATAAATTGATGGTTAAGTAATTTGGAAAAATTAGTTATACTCGGATGTGGCGCTGCATTGCCTGCATCTAAAAGAAATCCTACCGCTCAGATACTTGAAAGTTCTGGGCGTTTTTTTTTGATAGATTGTGGTGAAGGAACTCAATCAAGATTAAGAGAGAATAAATTGTCTTTCGAAAAAATCACGGATGTATTTATTTCTCATATGCATGGTGATCACTTTCTTGGTTTACCTGGACTACTGTCTACAATGCAATTATTAGGAAGAAAGAAGAAATTAGACATCTATGGTCCGCCTGATCTTTGGGAAGTGTTGAGTCTTCAGTTTAGAGTGAGTAAAACAACAATTAATTATGAATTGAATTTTCACCCTGTTGAAAGCGAAGCTATGCTTTTCGAGGATGATAAAATTACAATTTCGAGTATTAGATTAAACCATAGAATTTCTTGCTTTGGATTTATCTTCAAGGAAAAACCAAAAGGAAGAAGGATTAATGGGCCTGTAGCAAAAGAAGTAGGCGTGCCACATTATAAAATGACTGGTCTGAGAGAGGGAGAGGATTACACAGATTCTAAAGGGGAGTTTTTCCCTAATGATTGTTTGACTTTCGCACCGAAAATATCTTTCTCTTATGCCTTTTGTAGTGATAATAGAATCAAGACAACCTTAGCTGAAAGGTTAAAAGGTATTACACATATATACCACGAAGCTACTTTTTTAGACAAAGAAAAATCCAGAGCGAAAAGTACCTATCATACAACAGTAAAAGAGGCTTGTGAGATGGCTCAGGAAGTAAAACCTCAGTTGTTGATTTTAGGGCATTTTAGTGCTCGTTACGAAGATCTAATTGATTTGGAAGAAGAAGCTAACGCTAATTTTGAAAATGTGGTAATGGCTGAAGATGGTAAGGTGATTTTGTTTGAATCAAAGTCTTAAAACAAACCAGCTGTACTAGTTCCTTCTGACGTGGATGATTTAAACTCAATACGGATGGTGTCTGATAATTTAATTCCGAATAATTTACTCGCATTTCCTTTATTGATCGCAATTTCTAAATGACCGGTATTACTGAAAAGTGCTGCTTTTTCTCCTTCAGGAACATCACTGTAGTTAAAGTCGATTTTAGAGATGTTGTAATCTGATCGTCTGAATACAATTTTAAATTCCCTGTTTTTTCCTACTATTTGGAATAGTTGTTTTGTGATATTAGTCGTGATATTTCCATAAGAGTCAACATAAATTGCCATTCCTCTTATTGTATCTTCTTCAATTACTGGAGTGAAATTAGTTTTCTCAGTTAACTCTTCTAATCTAGTTCCGATAATTTCAAGTGTTCCTCCTCGTCCAATATGACAAGCTACTTTTACGAAAACATCTTTAGTAGGAAAGGTTCTTTTGTCTTCGTCTGGAATAATATTGATTTCAAACACTTCATCAATTTTTTCTTCGAATAACAAAGAGAAAATACCGTTATCTGCTCCAATAAAGTAATGTCCTTTATGTTTTATTACAACATGCTTAACAAATTCATTTGCTTCCGGACTTACTCCTATAACATGAATACTCCCTTCAGGGAAGTCCTGATAACAACTTTTTAAACAAAAAGCAGCAACGCTGATATTGAAAGCTGGAATATCGTGTGTGATATCAATTATTAATGCTTCCGGAAGTTCGGAAAAGATAGATCCCTTTATGCTTGCAACATAAAAATCTTTTAAACCTAAATCGGTAGTTAATGTAATAACAGACATTAAAGGGAATTTGATTTACAAAGATAAATTGGAAGTTGACAGTTATACTTGTAAACTAAAATAGTTATTAAGGAATACTATGTTAAGAAGGTGTTTGTGTTGTTTTTTGATTGAATTTCTTAAGCATTGTTTTACCCAGAAAAAGATAAGAAACAAGAATAACTAGTGCACCAATTAGATCTCCATTGGAAGCTAAGTCTTCAAAATTGTATTGTATTAAAAATAGAATTACACTTAAAGCCAATTGTAGAATGGCGTAAGCGATGTTTCCTTTAGTACTATATCCAAACAAACCTAGGAAGTGAGTTTTAGTAATTCCGAAAATAAAATGAGGCATCGAATTGGCGATTAAAGCACCGATAATAAAATCAATTTAATTCATTTCTTTATTATTTTTTCATTGAGTGATGTGAAATCAACTTTTGGAATCATGAAAGCAAAGCATTCACCATCTTTAATTATATTTTGAAGTGCTTTAGATTCGAAAGTTGTTATTTCTAAAGGAATGATTTCATTAACATCAAAACCTAAATTGATTTCAGCAACGCAGTATTTATTTTTCTCCAATTTAGACAATGCAAAATCTTGAATGCATATGTTATTTAACAAATCAATATGATTTTTAGAAATATTTGTGAATACTTCAGGGATTACCCAATTGTTAGTCGGTTTCGTTTCAATATAAATTGAGTTGGCATTACTTTCGCCACTTTCAATAATAGACTTGGATTTACTGTGTTTGAATTTAATTGGATAATGTGTCTGTAGAATATTACTAAAGACACGGCTTCCTAATGTGTAGATTAAACTACTCATTACATTAGAAATGAATAGTACCGTTGGTTTCTTAGTATCTATGTATAGTCTCCAATTACTTTGAAATGGTGAACCGAAAATACTTTTAACCATATCAAAAGCTGAAGGACGTAAGTTTCCATGTTTATAATTAAGAACAGTTAAAAGAACAGAGTCTCCATATTGAATCAGGTTATAATGCTCAGGAACTATGTGTTTAATTTTGTCAATTGGAACCATCCAATTTAAGTAAACGACATCTTTGATGTCACTTTTGAGTTTGAATTTCGAAAACGGATAATTTAGAACTGTTTTCGTTTTAAGAAATAGTTTCTTGTTAAGAATAAAGTTGAGTATAAAACGATAGAATGTTTTTTGAGGATAAATGAACTTATTGTTTGTATTAAGCATTTATCATTATTCCTTTTACTGAAATTCAGGAAATGACTTTTTAATCACATCACCAATCTTTTTGTATTCTAAAAGGAAACCATCATGACCATATAAACTGTCAATTAATCTATACTCAGCATTTGGTAAATGATCAGCCATAAATTTCTGCTCAGTAGGAGGGCATAATAAATCCGAACTAATACTTAACACCAATCCTTTTTGTTTGATTCGTTTTAAAGTATCCTTAATATCAGCATCTCTTCCACGAGCAATATTATGCGTGTCCAGAATCTCAGTCAACTTATAATAAGAAATAGGAGAGAAGCGCTTCGCTAATTTTTCTCCTTGGTATTTTAAATATGAAGTAGAACGAAAGTCTTCGATTTTTTCGTTCGATTCTTCTTTTTGGTGATGGTGATAGATTTCGTGGTTGCGATAGAAAAGTAAACCAATTTGTCTAGCACCCTTTAAACCTTCTAATCCTGAATTCTCGTGATCTTCACCCCAAGAAGGGTCTAGTTCTATAGCTGTTCTGTGAGCAGTATGAACTGCAACACCCCAAGCACTTTCTTTTGGACTCGTTACGCAGATTGTATAGTTCTCAATTGTTTCCGGTTCCATCAATAACCACTCTAAAGCTTGGTAACCACCACAACTTCCACCAACAGCCATTTTAATTTTATCAATTCCTAAATGTTTTCTTAATTCAATTTGAGAATTCACAACATCTCTAATTGTAATAAATGGGAAATTATGATAAAACGGTTTGTCTGTATCTGGATCAATAGAGTTAGGTCCAGTAGAACCATAACAAGAACCTAGCATGTTAGCACATACAATGAAATGTTTTTTAGGATCGAATAATTTTCCTTCACCTACTAAACCATCCCACCAATCATCAACATTACTAGCAGCAGTTAAAGCATGAAAAATCCACACAACATTGTCTTTAGCCTCGTTCATCTCACCATAGGTGTTATAAGCGACAGTTGGCTTTTTTAAGACTTTTCCTGATTCTAAAACCAGGTCCTTAGGTGAATTATAAAATTGCTTACTCAAAGTACATTGCGATTTAGATATGCGAAATTAACAAAAAGGGGTATTAAGATCAAACATTATTGATGAAAGTTCGAAGAGTGAATTGTTAATAGAAAATATTAACTTTGATAAACACACATTAAATAAGCATTTATTATGAAAATTGTTTTAGATAGAGTTGATAATGCATTTCATTTTGAAGCCAAAAACGAAGATGGTAAAATTGTAAATATTGATGGAGCTCCAGCGATTGGAGGACATGATATGGGCGTACGTCCAATGCAATTATTAATCATGGGACTAGGTGGTTGTAGCGCTATTGATGTAATATTAATATTACAGAAACAAAAACAAATAGTTGATGACTTGAAAATTGAGTTAGATGCTGAACGTTTTAAAGATGTAGAGCCTGCTTTGTTTGAGAAAATTCATGTTACTTTTAATTTTAAAGGTGATTTGAAGGCTGCTCGTGTAAAAAGAGCCGTTGCTTTAAGTATGGATAAATACTGTTCAGTAGCGAAGATTTTAGAAGAAACAGCAACAATTACTTATAGCTCTACAATTAATGGAGTAGCTATAGCATAAAATATTTCAAGATGAGTGAATTACAAGACAGTACCAAAGCCATTCGAATTAAGTCGAAGCAAACGCATCATAAGGAGCATTCAACTCCAATGTTTTTAACCTCTAGTTTTACTTTCGATAGTGCGGAAGATATGAGGGCTGCTTTTGCAGGAGAAAACGATGCGAATTTATATTCACGTTTTTCAAACCCAAACTATTCTGAGTTGGTTGATAGAATGTGTGCGTTAGAAAAAACTGAAGCTGGTTATGCAACTGCTACAGGAATGGCTGCTATTTATGCATCTATAGTTTCTGTAGTTGGAAACGGAGATCATATTGTTGCTTGTAGAAGTATATTTGGTTCAACACATACTGTAATCACTAAGATCTTGACTCGATTCGGTATTACACATACTTATGTAGATGTAGACGCGACAGAAGAGGAATGGAGTGCTGCTATACAAGATAATACTAAAATGATTTTCTTAGAGTCGCCAACTAACCCAGGTGTTGAAATCGTAGATTTATCTATGGTTGCTAGAGTTGGGAAAAAACATGGTGTTTTAACTAACGTTGATAACTGTTTTGCGACACCGTATATTCAAAAACCAACTGAGTTTGGAATTGATATCGTAACGCATTCAGCAACTAAGTATATCGATGGACAAGGTCGTGTGATGGGTGGACTGATTTTAGGTCCAAAAGAATATATTGAAGAAGTTTATACTTTCTGTAGGTCTACCGGTCCATCAATCTCTCCGTTTAATGCTTGGACATTAAGTAAAAGTTTGGAGACTTTGGAGATTAGAATGGAGCGTCATTGTAAGAGTGCTTTAGAATTAGCAACTGCGTTAGAGAGTCATCCAGATATTGAAAAAGTAAAATATCCTTTCTTATTATCTCATCCGCAATTTGATATTGCTAAAGAGCAAATGAAACAAGGAGGAGGTATTGTTACTTTTGAAGTAGAAGGTGGGCTTGAAAGAGGTATAAAATTTTTAGACGCAATTAAATTGTGTTCTCTATCAGCAAACTTAGGAGATTCGAAGACTATTATAACACATCCTGCTTCTACAACGCATTATAAGCTTACTGATGAAGAAAGGGCGAGTGTTGGTATCACACCTGGACTAATAAGAGTTTCTGTAGGGTTAGAAAATATTATAGATATTATTATAGATATCGAACA
>CAWVWF010000053.1:0-17724 GCA_963933885.1 uncultured Flavobacteriales bacterium
GACACTGGGTTCGTAACAAAGACGATAATTGGCAAGGAGAAATGATGGCCAATGTTACTCGTGGAAAAGGAGATCATATGGGGGTTGCATCTAGATTAAATGATGCTGCAGATATAACTGCTCCTGTTAGATCATATTGGCCTAACGATTACGGTTTATATCAAATGGCTGGAAATGTTTCGGAATGGGTAATGGATGTTTATCGTCCTTTAACTCTTGAGGATGCAAATCAATTCAGAGCTTATAGAGGTAACGTATTTAAAACTTATGCAAAAGATGACGAAGGTTATTACATGGATAAGGATTCATTAGGGAAAATGGTGACTAGAGAAGTTGATCTTAAAAACCCTGAGGATAATTTAAACGAGAGAAGAAACTATAAGAAAGCTCAAAACATTGATTTCTTAGATGGTGAATTTTCATCATCTGTTTATTATGCTGATGAAACAATGGCTGAACCTACTAAGCAAAAGAAATTAATGTACGAAACAGCTAAGCATTCTTTACAGTCTAATACGACTAAGGTTTATAAAGGTGGTAACTGGAAAGATCGTACATTCTGGATGGCACCAGGTACAAGAAGATTCTTAGAAGAAAAAAGATCTCAAGATAATATTGGATTTAGATGTGCAATGCATAGAGTTGGTAAACCAACTGCTTGGCAATAGAATTAAAAAAAATATTCTTTATTTTAAAAACCCTAGATTTTAATCTGGGGTTTTTTATTTTTAGGCCATGGACTTACAAAAGATATACGATATTTTCTTAGAATGTAATCAAGAAATATGTACAGATACTAGAGCTGTCAAAGAAGGTGCTTTGTTTATAGCGCTTAGTGGAGCAAATTTTAATGGAAATAAATTTATCAAAAAGGCACTCGATTTAGGTTGTTTGTTTGCAATATCAGACGATCCAACGTATGCAAGTAATGAAAATGTAGTTCTAGTAGACGATGTTTTAGGGCTATTACAAGAGTTGGCTAATTTTCACCGAAAAATGTTTAATATTCCTGTCTTAGGAATTACAGGGACTAACGGTAAAACAACAACTAAAGAATTATTAGCTTCTGTATTGTCTGAAAAATATAATGTTTTATCTACAATTGGTAATTTGAATAATCATATAGGTGTTCCTCTAACATTATTAAGATTAAGAGAAGAACATGAATTTGCTATTGTTGAGATGGGTGCAAATCATATTGGAGACATTAAAGAACTGTGTGAAATTGCAGAACCGAATTTTGGTGTTATAACTAACATAGGTAAAGCTCATATGGAAGGCTTTGGTAATTTTCAAAATATTATTGCAACTAAGACAGAACTATATAATTTTGTAGAAGAAGCTAAGGGACGTTCATTTGTTAATTTAAATGAGAAGGAACTGGTAAGTGAGTCTTCAGTACTTATTCAGCCAATTTTATATGGTGGAGCTGCTGAATTGAATTATGAATTAATAATGGGGTCTGAATTACTTTCTCTTAATATCAATACTCAAAATATACAAACAAAATTATTCGGTAATTATAATGCGAATAATGTTTTAACAGCTTTTAGAATAGGAGTTCATTTTAAAGTAAATGAGAATCTAATTAAAAAGGCATTAGAAGCTTATACACCTTCGAATAATAGATCGCAAAGAACTAAGACTGAAAAGGGCAATGTATTAATCTTAGATGCTTATAATGCGAATCCAACAAGTATGAACTTAGCAATTGATGAGTTTTCTGAATTCTCTTCTGATAAGATATATATTCTTGGTGAAATGAAGGAGTTAGGTAGTATTTCTAATGAAGAACATTTGAAAGTAATGGATAGATTATCTGATAAATCAAATACAGTTTTCTATGTTGGTATGGCATTTAAAAAATTCGAAAATAGGTATCCTCAAAACTTTTATGCAAATATTGATAAATTGTTAGCCTCAAAGAAGCTTAATGAAATTTCGAATTCAAACATATTAATCAAAGGTTCAAGAAGTGTGAAATTAGATACTTTAGAGGAAATCTTATGATTTTAGTTTCATAGTCTAAACCTCGTAGTTTTTCTCGTGTTTTTTTGAGTTGTAGATGGTAAGTTTTTAAAGGTGATTTATAAACTGAATTCAAATTTGAAATTATTGATTACTTATATTGTATAGTGGTTTATGTGTCTTTGTTGTTTAGCTGTTTTTTTTGTTGTTGTTACTTTTTGAGAGCTGAGCTTAATATTTATTTTAACAAAAAGTCTGTTTATATATCGTATTATTACTCGGACTTTATTACTTTTGTAATTCGAAAAAATAATTTCATTTTATGGCAAAAGCTGTTGCAACTCAAAAGTACACTAAAGAGGACTATTTGAACTGGTATGAAGAAATGTTTCTGTACCGTAAATTTGAAGAAAAAGCTTCGGCTTGTTATATCCAACAAAAAATCCGTGGTTTTTGTCACCTATACATAGGTCAGGAAGCTATCGTTGCTGGTTATGAAAAATCTTTAGGAAAAGGAGATTCTGTAATTACTACATATAGAGATCATTGTCAACCAATCGGAAGAGGTGTTGATCCTAAATACATCATGGCTGAACTTTTTGGTAAAACAAGTGGTATCTCAAGTGGAAGAGGAGGTTCTATGCATATGTTTTCCAAAGAATTCGGTTTCTTTGGTGGACATGGTATTGTAGGAGCTCATATTCCATTAGCTGCTGGAATCGCATTTTCAGAAAAGTTTAAAGGAACGAAAAATGTAAATATATGTTTAATGGGAGATGGAGCTGTTCGTCAAGGAGCGTTTCATGAAGCATTAAATATGGCAATGAATTGGAAATTACCTGTTGTGTATGTTATTGAAAATAACATGTATGCTATGGGAACTTCAGTTGAAAGAACTTCTAACGTTACTGATTTATATAAATTAGGTCATGCTTATGAAATGCCTTCATTCGCAGTTAACGGGATGAAAGTTGAAGATTGTGCTGATGCATTTGAAGAAGCTATCGAAAGAGCTAGAAATGGAGGTGGTCCAACACTTTTAGAGATTAGGACTTACAGATATAAAGGTCACTCTATGTCTGATCCTGCTAAATATAGATCTAAAGAGGAATTAAACTCTTATAAAGATAGAGATCCAATTGCTGATGTTTTAAACACTATCCAAACTAATAATTACGCTTCTGAAGCGGAATTAAAAGCTATCGAAGATAAGGTTAAGGCAATTGTTGAAGATTCTGTTAAGTTTGCTGAAGAAGGTGAGTTTCCTTCAGGTGATGATATCTATGATGGAGTTTATGCTGAAGCAGACTATCCATTTATTAAAGAATTTTAGAAAAAAACTATATAAGATATGGCTGAGATCGTATTTATGCCAAAGTTGAGTGATACCATGACTGAGGGAGTGGTAGCTGAATGGCACAAGAAAGTTGGAGATAAAGTTGAAAGTGGTGATTTATTGGCTGAAATTGAGTCAGATAAAGCAACAATGGAATTCGAATCTTTTCAAGAAGGAGTTTTATTACATATTGGAACTGCTGCAGGTGAAACTGCCCCAGTTGATTCTGTATTAGCTATTTTAGGAGAGGAAGGAGAAGATATTAAACCACTTTTAGAGCAAGCAGCAAAAGATTTTGCAGCAAAAAACGCTAAAGAAGATGAAGATGATGCTCCAGTATCTGCTGCAGCGGCACCTTCAATACCTACTCCTGTTGCTGCAAAATCAGCGCCAGTTGCTTCATCGGGAAAAGCTGCTCCTGCACCTGTTGTTTCAGGTAAAGTTGTAGCGTCACCACTTGCAAGAAAATTAGCAGAAGATAAAAATATTCCTTTATCAATGGTTCCTGGTTCAGGAGATGGTGGAAGAATTATAAAAAGAGATGTAGAGAACTTTATTCCTGGCGGAGTTTTAAATACAACTGAAAGCTTTACTGATGAAGGATTGTCTTCAATGAGAAAAGTGATCGGCCAGAGATTAGCAGAATCTAAATTTACCGCACCTCATTTCTATTTAACTTTAGAAATTGATATGGATAATGCTATTGCGGCAAGAAAAGCCATATTAGCAGGTAAAGAAGTTAAGGTTTCTTTTAACGATATGGTTCTTAAAGCTGTAGCTAAATCACTTAAGAAGCATCCAAGAATTAACTGTTCTTTCCTTGGGGATAGAGTAAGATATAACGATCACGTGAATATAGGAGTTGCAATGGCTGTTGAGGACGGATTGTTAGTCCCAGTTGTAAGATTTGCCGATCAGAAATCTTTACAGGATATTTCTGCGGAGGTTAAAGACTATGCGGTAAGAGCAAAAGATAAAAAATTAACTCCAGATGATTGGGCTGGTTCAACTTTCACTGTTTCTAACTTAGGAATGTTTGGAATTGAATCTTTCACATCTATTATCAACTCTCCAGATGCAGCTATTTTAGCTGTTGGTGGAATTAAACAAGTTCCTGTTGTAAAGAATGGAGAAATTGTTCCTGGTAATATTATGAAAGTAACACTTTCTTGTGATCATAGAGCAGTTGATGGTGCCGTTGGTGCTGCGTTTTTACAGACGTTTAAATTGATTTTAGAAAACCCTGTACTTATGTACGAGTTATAATAAAATAAAAATTATTGAAAAGGCTACTCATTAGGGTAGCCTTTTTTGTTTAGTATGGATAGACAAACAACGCATAGCGAATTTAGTAAAGATCATCACAATTTAGATATTGTAGTATTGTGTGATGATTTGATATCTCCAGCAAATATAGGAGGTGTATTGAGGTTAGCTGATGCTTATGGGGTTAGTGAGGTTGTTTTTATATCTGAGGATAAAGAAAAGCTGTCTCCTAAAGTTAAATCTGTTTCAAGGGGAACTCAAAACTATGTTAAGAATAGTTTTGCGAAAAATAATCAATCAATATTAGAGGATTCAGACAGGGTCTGGTTTTGTCTTGAGATTACAGAAAAGAGCAAGCCATTAGGTGATTTGAAATCTGTTCCTTCAAAGATTGGCATTGTAATAGGTAACGAAAGCAAAGGAATTAATGCTGATTTATTAGAGCAGTTTCCAGCTTATCATTTGAAAATGTTTGGAAATAATTCTTCAATGAATGTTACGAATTCATTGTCAGCCATGCTGTTTTATATTACTCAGGTTATAGCGTGATAATCCATGTCTGACCTTGTGAAGTTGCGGTTGCCTTGTTATCACAAGTTCCATTTCCGTAGTCAACATCTAAGTCAGGTCTAGAAGCAGTTTCAATTTTTATTTTTCCACTTACAATATAAGCACAACTTGTTCTAAGTTTTAATGTGTTTACAATTGTAGATGTTATGTTTTTACCATCTATTCTTTTACCTGTAGAATTTCCTTGAATAGTGAATTCATCATCAGTCCAGTCAGTAGGAGTGGATATTCCCATTGTCCAAGTTCTAATTTGATCTACAGATCTTTCAATGTACCTACCATCGGTAAAATCAATTCTTCCGTCCATTGATAATTTCCATTTGTGATTGTTTTGCTGATCAATTCCATCATAATCCAATTTTCTAACGATACTAATGATATTACCGTCAACAATGTAATTACTTGTTTCAATCTTTCTGGCATCTCTAAAACCATTAAAATTATCGACAATACTTGTAATTAAAATTTCTCCTTTTCTAAAACTACCATCATCTCCTTCACAAGGAACTGTTCCGAAATCAACTTTGATTATGATTGTATCACGGGTATTCCCGAATAAGGTGTCTTTAGTAACTGTTGCGCAATTCGTAAGAATGTCGTTTTCTGAAGTTGTTTTCTTTGTAATAGAAGTACCTAATTCGGCTTGATCAGCAATGTCGTCAATAGAAGAGATCGTTTTATCTACTTGAACTTCAACTAAAGCAACTTCAGTGTCGATATCCAATTCTACATCTTCATCTTGATTTCTTCCACAGCTTGTTAATAAAAGAGAAGATATGAATACTGTTAAGAATAATTTTGCGTTGAAATTTAACATGGTCAATATTTTAGTTTGTTGAAGTGTCTGTTTATAAGACACTAAATAATGTCTAAGGTTGGCTTGAAAAGTGAATTTATAATTTTATTTATTAAATGTTAGTAATTAGTTGGTGAATTTTAGTTCTGTAAATGTTATCATTCTTTATTTTTGTATCGCTTTGAGAAACTTGCTGTTTATTTTATTTTCAATTATTTCACTTTCACTTGTTTCACAAGATGAATATGGTCTTGCGTTATCTAACTATTCACCTACTACAACAGTATTTCATAATCCAACAAATGTTTTAGATAATAGGACTTATCTAGATATTCATTTAATAGGTGCAGGAACCTTTGTTCAGAACGATTTTTTGTACATGAAGGGAACTCAATTTAGTTTCTTGAATAATATCTTATTAGGGCAAAGTTGGCCTGACTTTCAGTATGATTTTTCTGATAAATTAAAATCTGGTTATCAAAATAGTGACATTCAATTATTGTCTGGAACTTTTCAATATAAAGAACATGGTTTCGCTTTAACTTCTAGAGTTAGAAACTTTTTAGATTTTAGAAGAATTCCAACTTCGGTTTCAAAACTTGTTAGGAATGGGACAGGAGGGTACGATGGTTTATATAATCAAGTATTTATCGCTGATAGGATGTATGTAAATCAAATGTCGTATTTAGAGATTGGTGGTACTTATTCTAATGCGTTTTATCATTTTGATCATGATTTGTTAGCGGTAGGTGGATCAATCAAATATCTAATCGGAATTTCAGGTGCAGGAATTAAAATTGATGAATTAGAATTTAACGTAGTTGATCCTGCTTTAACTAGAATCTTCCGATATAAGGGGAGTATGAATTATGCTGCAGGATTTAATAGTGGTAGCGGTGTTGGAATGGATTTAGGATTAATGTATAAGAAAACATTGTCCAATGTTACTTACTATAATCCATTTTCTAAAAATTCAGCTTGTGAGCCTTATGATTATAAATTTAAAATAGGTGTTTCTATAATCGATTTAGGGTATATTAAATTTAAAAAGGAAGCCACGGCAATATCCGTTGATTCCGAAATATCAGATGCTCAATTGTCAGGAGATGAATTTACATTTGAAAATTTCGGTAATTTTGCTCAAGATCAGTTCGATAATGTGACTTTAGAAAACGAATTTACATTATTAATTCCAACAGCTTTGAATATACAAGCAGACTACAATTTTGAAAACTATTTTTATGCTAGTGGTCAATATACTCATGGTTTTTTCAGACGCGTCGGTATGGGAGTTCAACGACCTCATGTATTAACACTTTCAGGTAGGTATGAACGAAGATGGTTTGAAGCATCATTGGGAGCTTCGGCATATAATTTTAATGACATTAGAACAGGATTGGCATTTAGGGTTATGTATTTTACAATTGGAACTGATAACCTTGGATCTATGCTTGGTGTGTCAGATTTTTATGGAACCGATTTATATTTTAATTTAAGGTTTTTCCTTACAAGTAAACCAGGTTGTAAAAGACGTCATAAAAAGTCGAGAAGGAATGAAACTCGTTGTGTGAAAAATTAGTATTTCACATGTGGTTTGTGGATAAGGATTTGTACTAGGTAGATTATTGTATGCTTTCATAGATTATTTTTAAGAATCATTTAATGTCTTTTTAGTTTATGCGTAAATTTCATTTCATTGCGATTTTATTACTTGCTGTATTAGGTTTAGGATTTATAGGTTCTACTCCTGATAAAGAAGTTGTTCAAACAGGTAAAGTTAAAACTCCAGAATTTTTATTAGAGAAAGGTCCTTGGATTGATTCAGTAATCAATTCTTTGACTTTAGAAGAGAAAATTGCTCAATTAATAATGTATCCTGTTTATACTCGAAATGGAGAAAAGGAAATGCAGAAAATTGAATCATTAATCGATAACTATAATATTGGTGGTGTTATTTACATGCAAGGTGGTCCAGCTCGTCAAGTAAATGCTCATAATAGATTAATGGCAAAGTCAAAAACCCCATTATTAACATCAATTGATGGAGAGTGGGGAGTTAGAATGAGACTTGATAGTGTTGTTCGTTTTCCTCGTCAAATGTTATTAGGAGCAATTCAACATGATTCATTGATATATGATATGGGGGTGGAAATTGCAAAACAGTGTTCTTTAACTGGAGTTCATATTAATTTCGCTCCAGTTGTAGATATTAATGTGAATGCAAATAATCCAGTTATTAATTCAAGGTCATTTGGAGAGATAAAAGAACTAGTAGCAAAAAAGTCTTTGGCATATATGAATGGAATGCAAGACAATAAAGTGATTGCTTGTGCAAAACATTTCCCTGGTCATGGAGATACTGATACAGATTCTCACCTTTCCTTACCGATAATAAAGCATTCAGCAAGCAGAATTGACAGTGTAGAACTTTATCCATTTAGAGCATTGGTTGACAGTGGAGTTGGTAGTATAATGGTTGCGCATTTATTTATTCCTTCTTTAGATAAAACAAAAAATAGAGCTTCAACATTATCACCTAAAATAGTTCAGAACTTACTAAAAGACAGTATGAAGTTTAAAGGTTTAGTAATTACAGATGCATTGAATATGCATGGTGTAAGTAAGTATTATGAAACTGGAGAAGTGGATCTGTTGGCATTATTGGCAGGGAATGATATCTTACTTTTCTCTCAAGATGTAGGTAAAGCGATTAAGTATATTAAGAAAGCTGTTGAGAAAGGGAAAATTACGGAAGCAGAAATTACTGCAAGATGTAGAAAAGTAATTCAATTAAAAAAGTGGTTAGGGTTAGACGCTTTTAAAGCACTTTCAACAGACAGTTTATTGGAGCAGTTAAATTCAAGTGAGGCCGATTTGATAAATAGAAGGTTGGTTGAAAATGCTATGACACTTTTAAAGAACGATAGTAATGTTATTCCAATTAAGGGTTTAGCAAAATTGAATTTAGCTTCTGTAAGTATTGGAGCTGATAAAGAAACAGTTTTTCAAACAACATTGAGTAATTACGCGAAAATCACCCATTATCAAATTCCTAAAGAACCATCTCAAGATCAAATTACCGCACTTATAGATTCTTTATCAAAGCATAATCTTGTTATTATTGGGATTCATGGAACAAATAGATCACCTAAGAAGAAATTTGGTATTACAAGTGAAACAATGGAATTGGTTAAGAATCTGAATGAAGCGCATTCTTGTATTGTTTCTCTTTTTGCAAATCCATATTCATTAGGAATTTATAGAGAGTTTGAAAATGTAAACGGCCTTGTAATGAGTTATGAAAACACGCCTTTGGCTCAAGAATATTCAGCTCAATTAATCTTTGGAGGAATAGCAGCTAAAGGTAAACTTCCCGTTTCTGGTTCAGCAACATTTCCTTCAGGAGCAGGGCTGTCAACTTCTAAAACTCGTTTTAAGTATTCAATTCCAGTAGATGAAGGGTTTAATATGAATAAGTTGAATTATGTTGATTCTATTGTTTTAAATGGTATTGAAGAGAAAGCTTATCCAGGTTGTCAAGTTTTAATTGCTCGTAGAGGTAATATCGTCTATAATAAATCATTCGGTCATCATACATATGAAAAGAAAAGAGCTGTTAAATCAACTGATCTTTATGATCTGGCTTCTATTACTAAAGTAACTGCATCAGTTCCTAACTTGATGAATATGTGTCAGAAAGGTGATTTGAATTTAGATTATAATTTATGTGATTACTTAGACTATGTTGATTCAACAAAATACTTGAATATGAATATACGACGTATGCTTGCTCATAATGCGGGATTAGTTTCATGGATACCTTTCTATAATAAAACAATGTCTAGAGGGCAGTTGAAATATGATGTATATAGTAGTGCTCAATCTGAGACTTATCCAAATAAAGTGTCCGACGGATTGTATATTAAAAAGGAATATAAAGATTCGATTAGATCTTGGATTACAACACATGGAATTCACAAAAAACACGATTATCGTTACAGTGATTTAGGGTACTATTTCTATAAAGACATTATTGAGAAGTATGCGAAAACAGGTTTAGATGTAATTTCAGATTCACTTTTCTATAAGCCTTTGGGAGCATCGAAGTTGACTTATAATCCTCTTAAGAAGTTTTCAAAAGATGAAATTGTCCCTACAGAGAATGATATGAACTATAGGAAGAAACTAGTTCATGGAACTGTACATGATCCAGGAGCAGCTATGTTAGGAGGCGTAGCTGGACATGCAGGTTTGTTTTCAAATGCGAATGATTTAGCAAAGTTGTTTCAAATGTATCTTAATAACGGTGAATATGGAGGTGAAAGATATATTGATAGTGCAGTCGTTGCAGATTTTACAAGAACTCAATTCAAAGAAGAGGATAATAGAAGAGGAGCTGGTTTTGATAAGCCTTCAACTACAGACTATGGACCAACTTGTTCATGTGTCAGTTATAGTAGTTTTGGTCATTCTGGTTTTACAGGAACTTTAGTTTGGGCAGATCCAGATAAAGAAATTGTATATATTTTCCTCTCTAATAGAGTTTACCCTGATGCGGAGAATAAGAAGTTGATTAGAATGAATATCCGTACAGATATTATGCAAGTAATATATGATGCATTAGAGAACGAATTACAATAATTGGCTTAACTTCAAATTATCAAAGATTCTATTTTAAATACTCCAATTGAATTTCTAAAAGGCGTTGGTCCAGCAAAGGCTGATTTGCTTAAAAAAGAATTGGGTGTTTATACTTGGAAAGATCTAGTTGAACATTATCCTATTAGATATGTTGATCGTTCTGATTTCTTTAAAATTTCAGAGCTTCATCCAGATGTTCAGAATATACAAATTCAGGGTAAAGTTGTAAATATTTCAGAAGTTGGTTCAGGTAAGTCTAAGCGTTTAGTTGTTAAACTTAGAGATGAATCCGGTGTTATCGATTTAGTTTGGTTCAAAGGAATTAAGTTTGTTAAGTCCAGTATTAAACCAGGATCAGATTATGTGGTTTTTGGAAAGCCAACATTATTCCAACACCGTTTCAACGTTTCTCATCCTGAAATAGTTCCTTTATTAGAATGGAAAAGTAAAGGGCAGAAAGGATTACAAGCAATTTACCCTTCAACTGAAAAATTAAAAGCAAGATATCTAGACTCTAAAGGTTTGAGAAAACTAATGGAGAACTTATTTATTGAAGTTAACGGAAAGATAGAAGAAACAATTCCTAATTATTTATTGGCAGAATATAAATTTATGTCACGTGAACGTGCATTGTTAGAAATTCACAGGCCAGAGAATCATGAAGTAATTAAAAAGGCGCAAGGGAGATTGAAATTTGACGAGCTCTTTTATATTCAATTAAAGATATTAAGATCAAAAATAGGAAATAAGAAAAAGTATAGAGGACGGATTTTCGCTGAAGTAGGAGAAAAGTTTAATAAGCTTTACAATGATGTACTTCCTTTTGATTTAACAGGAGCTCAAAAACGTGTGTTAAAAGAAATTAGAAAAGATGTAGCTTCGGGAATGCATATGAATCGTTTGGTTCAAGGGGATGTTGGAAGTGGGAAGACTTTAGTAGCTTTGATGACGATGCTTTTAGCTATTGATAATGGTTTTCAGGCTTGTTTAATGGCTCCAACTGCTATTTTGGCACAACAACATTATGAAGGAATAAGTGAATTGGTAGAGCAGTTAGGAGTTAACGTAGCATTATTAACAGGGGCTTCTAAAACAAAAGAACGTAGAGTCATACACGAAAACTTAGAATCTGGTACATTAGACATACTAATTGGAACCCACGCATTAATAGAAGATAAGGTTAAGTTTAAAGATTTAGGTGTTGCCGTTGTTGATGAACAACATCGTTTTGGAGTTGCTCAGAGATCGAAGCTTTGGAAAAAAAGTGGAATCCCACCACATATTTTAGTGATGACTGCTACTCCGATTCCAAGAACATTAGCAATGACTTTGTATGGAGATTTAGATACTTCTGTTATAGATGAATTGCCGCCAGGAAGAAAACCAATTGTTACACGACATTTTAAAGATAGTCAGCGATTACGTGTCCTTAGTTTTATGAAGCAACAGATTGATGAGGGACGACAGGTTTATGTTGTTTATCCATTAATCGAGGAGTCTGAGTCGATGGATTATAAAGATTTGATGGATGGTTATGAAAGTGTATCACGTTATTTCCCAAGACCTGAATATCAAATTAGTATAGTTCACGGAAGAATGAAGGCCGTTGATAAAGATTTTGAAATGAAGCGTTTTGTTGAAGGTAAAACACAAATAATGGTAGCTACTACAGTTATTGAGGTTGGTGTAAATGTTCCTAATGCTTCGGTAATGGTTATTGAAAGTGCTGAAAGATTTGGATTAAGTCAACTTCATCAATTAAGAGGAAGAGTAGGGCGAGGAGGAAAGCAGTCTTATTGTGTTTTAATGTCTGGTTATAAGATGAGTAAAGAATCTAAAACCAGAATGGAAACAATGGTTAGAACAAACGATGGTTTTGAGATAAGTGAAGTTGATATGAAACTTAGAGGTCCAGGGAATATTGAAGGAACTCAGCAAAGCGGTATCATGGAGATGAAGATTGCAAATATTGTTACTGATGTGAAAATTATTGCTTTTGCTAGAGCAAAGGCTATGGATATTTTAAATGATGATCCTGATTTACTTAAACCTGAAAATCAAGTGTTGTTTGAAAACTTGGATCAAACTGGAGGAAGTATTTCTTGGGGTAGAATTTCTTAAAAGAAACAAATTTATTTTATTATTTTTGATGTTAAATGGAGCTTCAAACGATAATTTTGTGCATCCTAGCAGGGTTTATTGCTGGAGTTATTAATACAATAGCTGGTAGCGGTAGTGTTGTAACTCTTTCTTTACTTTCGTTTTTAGGCTTGCCGGCAAATATTGCAAATGCAACAAATAGAGTAGGTGTTCTTTTTCAGAGCGCTACAGGAACTTATAAATTCAAACAAGCAGGAATGCTTAATTCAGATAGTAGTTGGAAGACTGTTATTATTACAACTATAGGAGCTGTTTTTGGCGCTGTTTTAGCGACTAAAATGGAACCTGAAGAATTTGAAAAGGCTGTAGGGTTTATTTTTATTGGTTTATTTTTTATTCTAATTTTCAAACCTGAAAAAAGAATGAAAAACTCTGCTTTATTTAAGAAATTGATGCCAATTGTTATGTTTGTTGTAGGTGTTTATGCCGGGTTTATTCAGGCCGGAGCAGGAATTTTTATGCTTGCAGTAATGTCTGTTGTTTGGCAGAAAAAGATCTCAGAATTAAACCCAATAAAGGTAGTTATTGTTTTTAGTATCAATATAGTCGCATTAGCTTGGTTTGCTTATGCTGGAGATGTTAATTGGGAAATGGGAGGCTTATTAGCGATTGGTCAGTTCTTTGGAGCTTTTGTAGGTGTTAAGCTAAATAATAGTAAGAAAAATATAGAACCTAAATTAAGAGTGTTACTTTTGTTTCTTGTAGTTGTGTCAATATTTAAGTTTTTGGGAGTTTTCGAATTATGGGAAAAATATTAGTAATTATTGTTGTTTTTTTTAGTGTCCTATCTTGTAAAGAAAGTAATTGTGTCCCAGTTTCCTTAGTAGCTTTTAAGGATCTTAATGAATCAAATATTGATCATTATATTTATAATCACGATACATTCGTATTAGAAATTCCTTCTGCAGTAACTCCAAATAAAGATGGCTTAAACGACGTTTTTACAACTATAACTAATATCACAGCATTAGATTTTGTAGCAGTAGATTTTAAAATTCGAAACAGCTGTGGTGAAACGTTACATAAACAACACGGTACTTTTCCTTTTGAAATCCCAGATATAGAGAGTTTGGAGGATGGAGAATATGATTTCGATTTTTCAATAGTTTTAAATGATAAGCATTTAATTACAGGAGGAGGTGTGATTAATGTAATTCGCAAATAAATTTTCAATGATTTACAACATTTTTAAAGTGCTTTTAAATATAACTGTTCGTTTATATTTTAAAAGAAAACATGTAACCAATCAGGATTTAATACCAAAAGATAAACCAGTACTTTTTGTAGCCAATCATCAGAGTGCTTTTATGGATCCAATCGTATTGTCGATTTACTCTAAAAGATCTATGTACTTTTTGGCTAGAGGGGAATCGTTTAAAAATAAGGTTGGAGCTTGGTTTTTTTCGAAGTTACACATGATTCCGATATACAGGAAAGAAGAAACACCTGAATTGGCTCATAAAAATGATGAAGTTTTTTCAAAATGTTATAATCATTTTAAAAATGATGGAGCATTGCTGATCTTTCCTGAGGGAAGTAGTAAGACAGAGCCAAGGTTAAGAAAAATAAAAACTGGAGCTGCAAGAATAGCATTGGGAGCAGAGGCTGAATTTGACTTTGATTTAGGATTAACAATTATACCAGTAGGTATAAATTACTCGAATCCTCATATGTTTAGAAGTGGTCTTCATGTTAATTTTGGAGAACCAATAAGCTTATCAGATTTTGAAAATGATTATATAGCTGATAGTTTTTCTGCATCTAAAAAGCTAACTAATTTAATAGAAGAAAGAATAGAAGAAAGAGTCTTAATTGTAGAGAAAGAAGAAGACGAGGAATTAGTAAGTCAAGTAGAAGAGGTTTATTACGGAGAGTTGTTAAATAAACTAGGGGTTAAGACAGACGAGCAGGAGCGAGGTGTAGAATTAAAAAAAGAACTAGTAACTGTTATTGGATATTTTCAGAATAAGGAACCTGATTTTTCATTAAAAATGAAAGATAAGCTAGATCGTTACTTTAGTTTAATTAAAACCTTTAAAGGAGCTGAAGACCTATTTCATAAACGCTTAAAACGAAATCAAAAGTTACCTGTTTGGTTCTATGCTTTTTCATTAGTGTTAGGATTTCCGCTATTCGCAATTGGTTGGATTTTACATTATGCTCAATACAGATTAATTGGAAAGTTGACAATTGTTTTAACTGCAAGAGATGATTTTATGGGGTCGATGAGGATGCTTTTAGGTATGCTGATTTATTTGATAACGTATATCGTATATATTAGAGTTTCTTGGGGTGTTTTGCCATTTGAATTTTGGTTGGCTTTCATTGTTATGATGCCTCTTTCGGGACTATTTACGTTGTGGTATAGTAAGATTTATTATATTAATAAAACAGAGCTTTATTTTAGAAGATTACTTTTAACGAATGACATGGCTTTAAAGCAATTGCATCATTTAAGAGTTGAGATTGTGAATGAGTTTGAAGCTGCTCGAATAAAGTATAATGATATTCATAATATCGGTACAGAAAAAGTGGATTAGTAATTGATATCATGCAACCGTGAAAAAAGGAATCATAATCTTATTGTTATTAATTGCTTCTGTTGGTTACTCACAAAAAAATCATAAGGGGTTATTCTTAGAAAGAACGGTTTCTAATTTTGGAAAGGTTGAATTCTGGATGAGTAGAGTAGATACTTTTAAAGTGACAAATACTACTGATAAAAGAATATATATTTTAAAGCAAAAGCAGCCGAGGGACTTTGAAGTGAAAATTCCAAGAATGGGAATTAATCCTGGAGAAACAGAATCAATTGAAATTATTTATAAGCCAAGAGAGAAGGGGAAGTTCTCTCAAAAACTAAAACTATATCACTCAGGAGGCTTATTGCCTTTCTCATATGAATTTAAAGGAGAGATAGTAGCTTTTGATCCTTATGCTGAAATGGCCTGTCCAAGTTTTTCAACGCCAGGGTTCAAGAGGCATGAGTTTGATATGAAGATCACTATTATCGATTCTGTTACTAAACAACCAATTGAAAAGGCTTTAATAGAATTAAGTAAAGGAGAGGATTATCGCCAATTTTACACGGATAAAGAAGGGGTGATGAAACGAAAATCTAGGATTGGATTATTCTTCGTTTATACTGAGATGAAAGGTTATAAAAGTAAAAGTATCGAGCATTACTTTAATCCTAGACGAAAAGAGATCACCATTACTTTAGTACCTAAGAAGAAAGAAGTTGTTCTAGCTGAAATTGAAATTGATTCGAAAAAACGTCTGGAATTAGGTTCAGAGAAAGAGCTGATCACGAAAGAAACTTTTAAATATACGCCAGTAGATTTTCCAATTGAAAAAGAAGAAAATATAGAATTCCCATCCAGTAAATATTCTGAGAATAATATTGTTTTTCTAATTGATGTTTCTTCAAGTATGAGAGGGAAGGATAGGTTGGACTTATTAAAGAAGTCAATGATTCAATTAACTTACATGTTACGAACAGTTGATAAAGTAACTGTAATAACATATTCTGATGAATCTCAAGTAGTATTGAAAACAACATCTGCAAAAAACAAAGAAGAAATTGTTGAAGTAATTAATTCCTTGAAAGCTTCAGGAAGTACTTATGGAGGGAAAGCTATTCGTAAAGCTTATAAAATTTTAGAATCTGAATTTCTAACTGGAGGAAATAATCAAATAATTCTAGCTACGGATGGGGGTTTCAACGGTTTAGGAAGGAGCGAAGGTCAATTAAAAAGATTGGTGAAAAGAAAAGGTAATAAAGGATTGAATTTTTCAACTTTAGCTTTTGGGAAAAATAAAAGAGGAAAGGAGTTGATTAACGAATTGTCAGTTGTTGGCGGAGGGACTTACAGATATATTAAAACTGAAGATGAAGCAGAAACAAAGTTAAACTCTATGATAATGGAGCAGTCTTTTATAGACTAGATAGTTGTTTCAAAATTTTTAATTTCAAAATGCTGTAACGCAGAGTTAAGAATTTCTACTGGTGCTTGTTGTGCGAAAATTGTAGATGTAATTTGAGTTTTCAAATAATTTTTAAAAGATTCTGTTTTTCTACTTTCTTCTAAATCTTGCCATAGTTCATGCGCGAAATCAATCTCATCTTTTATGTATTCTAAAATTTCGTCTTGTTCCATGTTTTTGTTTCTATTGTCTAAGACGGAAATATATTTTATATGTTTCAAAAAAGGTTGATTTTTTGAATTAAAAGTAGGAATAACTCTATCATTAGTGAATTATCAATTTAAAACGGTGATTTTATGTGATATTATTTTTCACATTTACACCTCCTTTGCCTGTTATTAATTAGAATCAACTCTGTTTTGAATTGGACTAATTCCCTTGACCGAAATGAAATTAGGGAAATATTTAACATAGCAAACCGATGATTATATACGATCGGTAAAAATAGAAGCTTGGCAGCGAGAACTAGAAAAGGCTGCAATAAAGTATCATGTTATTGCAGCTTGGATGGCGATTGTTCTTAATCCCGTTTTTGTAATTACAGATATTTATAATATTCATGATTATTGGCAATTGATGTTGTTGATTAGGTTAGTTGTTTCTGTAATTACATTAATAGCATTGTCCTTTTGGAGGACTTTTAAATTGAAATCATATTCACTTATAGCTATTCCATTTTTTCTAATTGCATTTCAAGAATCGTTTGCATATTCACTAATTGGTGACCAACAGATCTTAGCGCATTCAGTTAATTTGTGGCTTTGCTGATAGGGGGAGGAATGTTTATAATATGGAAGTGGTATTATTCCATTTTAGCTTGTTTAATTACTTTGTTCGCCACTTTTATTTTTACAGACTTAAATCTTTTGATAGAGCTTGATCTCTTTTTAACGAAGGGTGGAGTTTTATTGATTACCGTAGCTGAGTTTATGGTGTTCTTAATTGAAACAAGACGTAATTTGACACTAAAGGAGATAAAGGCAAGATTAGCACTGGTTGA
>CAWVWF010000054.1:0-17666 GCA_963933885.1 uncultured Flavobacteriales bacterium
CTCCACCAGCTAATTTTGCTAATCTTTCTTGAAGTTTTTCTTTATCATAATCAGAAGTAGTAGATTCTACTTGTGCTTTGATTTGATTAACTCTTCCTTTAATTAATTCAGAATCACCAGCACCGTTTACGATAGTAGTATTGTCTTTATCGATAACAACTTTTTCAGCTTGTCCTAATTGAGGAACATCAGCAGCTTCTAATTTGTATCCTTGATCTTCACTGATTAATGTTCCACCAGTTAAAGTTGCGATATCTTCAAGCATTGCTTTTCTTCTGTCTCCGAATCCTGGAGCTTTTACAGCAGCAATTTTTAAAGAACCTCTAATTTTATTTACAACAAGAGCAGCTAAAGCTTCCCCATCTACATCTTCAGCGATGATTAATAAAGGACGACCAGTTTGCTGTGCTTTTTCAAGAATAGGAAGTACATCTTTAAGATTAGATATCTTTTTATCGTGAATTAAAATTAATGGATTCTCTAATTCAGTTTCCATTTTTTCAGGATTGGTAACGAAATAAGGAGATAAATATCCTCTATCGAATTGCATTCCCTCAACAGTCTTTAATTCGTCTTCAGTTCCTTTAGCTTCTTCAACAGTGATAACACCATCTTTACCAACAACTTTCATTGCTTCAGCAATTCTGTTTCCGATCTCAGGATCGTTGTTTCCAGAAATTGTTGCAATTTGAGCAATCTCATCGCTATTAGCAATTGGCTTAGCTTGTTCCTTAAGATTAGTAACAATTGCACTAACAGCCTTTTCAATTCCTCTTTTTAAATCCATTGGATTTGCACCTGCGGTAACAGATTTGATACCGGCAGTATAAATTGCTTGTGCTAGAACTGTAGCTGTAGTTGTTCCATCTCCAGCAGCATCGTTAGTTTTACTTGCAACTTCTTTAACCAACTGAGCACCCATGTTTTCAATAGGGTCCAAAAGATCAATTTCTTTTGCTACAGTTACACCATCTTTAGTTACTGTTGGTGCACCGAATTTTTTATCTATTACAACATTTCTCCCTTTTGGTCCTAATGTTACTTTTACTGCGTTTGCTAAAGCGTCAACTCCTTTCTTGATTTTGTTTCTTGCTTCAACGTCGAATAATATCTCTTTTGCCATTTTTGGTAATTTTTTAAATTAAACTATTGCGAAAATATCAGCTTCTCTCATGATAAGGTACTCTTCACCTTCATGTGCTAACTCTGTCCCTGCGTATTTTCCGTATAATACTGTATCGCCAACTTTAACATTTAATGGCTCATCTTTCTTTCCTTCTCCAACAGCTACAACTTTACCTTTTTGAGGCTTTTCTTTTGCAGTATCAGGGATATAAATTCCTGATGCAGTTTTTTCTTCAGCTGGGTTAGCAAGTATTAATACTCGATCTCCTAATGGTTTAATGTTTACTTCTGACATTTGTATTGTATTTAGTGTATGTTATAATCAAATTCGTAATTCCGCTTTATCATTTTATGTGCCATTTGGCTTGTTTGTGTATTGCGGAATAATAGTGGACAAAATTACACAAACCAAAGTACTTAAAACAAAAAATGTCAGACTGTTTGTGACAGGCTGACATTTTTTATTTTAAAAAAAACTTATATGTTTAACCACCTGTTTGGTCTTGTGTGTCATCATTTGCTTCAGGAGTAACAGCAGGACCTTGTTCTGTTGGTTCTATTGTAACTGGTTCAGAAGTAGAAATAGATTTAGTAGAAATAATACTCAAGATCATTAAAGCAGCTGCTAATCCCCAAGTTACTTTTTCTACGATTTCAGTAGTTTTTTTTGCTCCAAAAGATTGATTTTGAGAAGCTAAGTTAGAGTCTAAACCTCCACCTTTACTGTTTTGAATTAATACAACTAATACTAAAAGAACAGCTGCGATGATGATTAATATACTTAAAAATACCATTGTGGTTTATGTTAAATCGATTTTAAATCTTTAATAAGGGATGCAAAGTAACTCTTTTTTTCTGGATTTTTCAAAATTAACTGTTCATAAGTACCGATTGCTTTCGAAATATTCCCTTGAGCAGCGTAAACTTTTGCTAAAGTTTCGGATACAATTTCATTTTGATCTTCAATACTTTTCTTTGCCATGTTTCCAGGAGAGAAGAATTCTTTCTTTACATCAATACGTGGTTGATCAATTATGAATTGGTTAATTAGGTCTTCAGCTTTCTTTCTGAATTCTATTCGTTCCTGAACTTTAGGATCTGGTATATTTGTTTTCTCTAGTGACCTTTCAGCTCCAATCCAATCTAAGAAAGATTTTTTCTCATCAGGATTTTCTTGTGAAATTACTTCTTCAGTGATTTTAACTTCTTGCTCTTCATCTTTTATTTCAGTTTCATCAACTTCTATTGATAAAGATGCATTCACAGCAGATGCAATTATTTGTTGATCTAATTCTGAAATTATTTCAGGAGTCTCGCTCTTTTCAGTTTCTTTAGGAATTTCTGATTCGATAATTTCCTTTTTGACTTCAGTAGATTCAACTTTAATATCTGTTGTTATTTTAGTTTCCTTTTCAAGTTGAGGAGTAACTTCATTTGAAATTTCGGATTCAATAATTTCCTTTCTGGTATCAGGAACTTTAACTTCTGGTGTTATTTCAATTTTCTCTTCAATTTGAGTAGTAGTATCAATCGAAAGGTGAGATTCAACGACTTCATCTTGAGCAGAAGTTATATTTCCCGTATCAAGTTGAACTTCAGTTTCAACAACTCTTAATGGAGATTCTATCTCTTTTATTATATACTGAGATTTATCAATAGGTTGTTGTATTATCTTTTTAAGGACTCGTCTATCAGATATATAACAAGTCGTTTTCTTAAGTTCTCTTTCGAAATGGACATCAGTATCATTTAAAAGAGCAGAAAGGTGAAGGAGTTTTAAGTTTGAGGCATAAGGAAACGAAGCAACTAGTTGCGCAAGTTCCGATTTGTATTTCGGATCAACCAATGAAGGTTCTTTTACAAGTTGATTAAAAGTTTCTTTATTCATTTTACCAATTAACTAAAACTTCATTGTAAACTAATGATACTAATTTTTCTGAAATGCTTTCAACTAATTCCGCCTCTTTTGTGCTGAAATCATCCGTTGAAGCGAAATCGTCATAACTCGATACTGAAATAACTTTTCCTTCAGTTGGAATTGTTTTATCAACCTCATTTGTATATAATACTTCTATAGATATTGTTAGTCTGTTTAAATTTACTGTTTGATCTCCTGTTCCTTGTACAGGTGTTATTGTATATTTTACAATTGTCCCGTCAAAATTAACATCTGCTTTAGCATCTGTGAATTTTAAGTTGGACTCGTTAATGAACTTTTGTTGTAATGCTTCTTGAAGAACAATAGGAAGATTAGGATTAACAAGAGTTAGTCTATTACCCAAATTAAACGTTTTTACTGCGAAAGTTTCACCTGAAACAGTTCCACCTTGGAATGAATATGAGACAGCACAAGCTGTAAGCGTAAAACCAATTAATATACTCCAAAAAACTTTCATACTTAAGTTAACTGATGTTGTATTCTTTTATTTTTCTATAAAGGGTTCTTTCTGAAATCCCGAGCTCTTTAGCTGCATTTTTTCTTCTTCCTCTATGTTTTTCTAATGCTTTTTCAATAAAATCTTTTTCTCTATCCGCTAAAGATAAACTTTCTTCAACTATTTCTTCACTGTGTTCAAACTGTGGATTGGGTGTTAGTGGCTTCGCATCATAGCTTTCGTTAGAAACAGGAACTGGGTAATTACTAACTTCTGGAGGAATCGAACTGGCGGCAAGTTGTTTCATAGTAGAACCTACGTCTCCTCCATTTTCTTGAACGATACCTCCAACAACATTCTTTAAGTCGCTTAGTTCTTTTTTTAAATCAAAAAGCGCTTTATATAAGAACTCTCTCTCTTTTGAAAAGTCTGAGGTTTTTTCTTCTGTTTCGTTTTTACTTCCTCCAACTAATGCGGGTAAATTTGAAGAACCGGCTTCTGGAAGATATTGTAATAATGTAGCTTCATCCAGTAATCGTTTTTCTTCAATTACTGAGATTTGCTCTGATATATTCTTTAATTGTCTGATGTTTCCAGGCCATCTGAATTTCTCTAGAAGATTTCTTGCATTGTCATCTAGTTTAAGCGGAGGCATTCTATATTTCTCAGCTAAATCCACAGAGAATTTCCGGAACAACATATATATGTCTTCTTTCCTTTCTCTTAGTGATGGTATTCTTATTGGAATAGTATTTAATCTATAAAATAGATCTTCCCGGAATTTACCATTCTTTACTGCTTCAAGCATATTGAGATTTGTAGCCGCTACTATTCTAACATCAATTTTTACAACTTTGGATGAACCAACTTTAATAAACTCACCTGATTCGAGTACTCTTAAAAGTCTAGCTTGAGTATTTAAAGGTAATTCACCAACTTCATCTAAAAAGATGGTTCCTTTATCAGCAGCTTCAAAATAACCTTTTCTATCACCTATTGCTCCAGTAAAAGCTCCTTTTTCATGACCGAATAATTCTGAATCGATTGTACCGTCTGGAATTGCACCACAGTTAACGGCAATGTAATTACCATGTTTTCTAGAACTCAGAGCGTGGATGATTTGTGGGAATACTTCTTTTCCTACACCACTTTCTCCAGTAATTAATACAGATAAATCGGTTGGGGCTACTTGCATCGAGATATCTAAAGCCCTATTTAATAAGGGAGAAGTACCGATGATTCCAAACCGTTGTTTAATTCCTGTAAGTGTTACGTTCATGTTCTGGAATTAATATTCTACGCTTTCGATTGCTTCACCAATCATAGTAGCAGAAGTACAACTATTAATTTTTACTGTAACGAATTCAGCTAATTTGTAATCTTCTCTTGGGAAGATTACTACTTTATTCTGACTTGTTCTTCCTTTAAATTCTTGATCGTTCTTTTTAGAAACTCCTTCGATTAAAACTTCATAAGTTTTACCAATGGATTTTTGATTCTGCTCTAAAGAAGAAACACTTTGAATTGCTATGATTTCAGTCAGTCTTCGTTTTTTCACTTCCAATGGAACATCGTCCTCGAATTTCTTTTGAGCTAACGTACCAGGACGTTCGCTATAGAAAAACATGTAAGCCATGTCGTATTTAGCTTTTTCCATTAAATCTTTAGAATCGTTGTGCTCTTCTTCTGTTTCTGAACAAAATCCAGAAATCATATCAGTAGAGATAGCACAATTAGGAATAATAGTTCTAATTCTATCAACTTTCATATCATACCATTCTCTAGTATAAGTACGATTCATTTTTTCTAGAACTCTCGTGTTACCACTTTGAGCTGGAAGGTGAATGTATTCACAAATATTTTTGTAGTCTCTAATAGCATACAAAACATCATCAGTAATATCTTTTGGATGAGAAGTACTAAACCTGATTCTTAGATTTGGAGCAACTTCAGCACATAATATTAAAAGCTTAGCAAAATCGATAACCTGATCTCTTGGTGCTTCTTTTAAATTTTTACCTCTAAGATTTTCATCATCTGACCATCTATAAGAATCTACATTCTGACCAAGTAAAGTTACTTCTCTATATCCTTTACTATATAGATCTGTACATTCATTTATTATAGATTTAGCATCTCTAGATCGTTCCCTTCCTCTTGTGAAAGGAACAACACAGAAAGTACACATGTTATCACATCCCCTCATGATGGATACAAATGCTGTAATTCCATTAGAGTTTATTCTTACTGGTTGAATATCATCGTAAGTTTCTTCACGTGATAAAATAACGTTTACAGCTTTTTGTCCATCTTCAACATCAGAAACTAAGTTTCCTAAATCTCTATATGCATCTGGTCCTGCAACTAAATCTACTATTTTTTCTTCTTCAAGCAACTTGCTTTTTAATCGCTCAGCCATACAACCTAAAATTCCAACTTTTACGTTTTCCTTTTTGTTTTTATCATGATTGATAGCGTTTAACCTCTTTCTAACAGTAAGCTCCGCATTTTCACGAATGGAACAAGTGTTTAAGAAGATTAAATCAGCATCCTCCATCTTAGTAGTTGTAGTATAGCCTTCTTTATCTAAAACAGAAGCCACAATTTCACTATCTGAAAAATTCATTTGACAACCGTAGCTCTCTATGTAAAGTTTTTTACCTGTAGAATTACTGTTTTCTATGCCAGTAGCTAAAGCCTCACCTTGTCTACTATCCTCTAAAAGTTCTTTATTCTCATCCATTCCATCAAAAATTGGATAGCAAAGATAGTTTTTTAATTAAAAAAATGACAATTTGTCAGAAGCTAAAAGCATTAAAAACTCAGTTAAATTGAAATGAGTTTTGTTTGTTGGCTATCTATTTAGTTATTTTGCAGATTACAAAATTTCATATAGTGTGTTTTTTTATAGAAATACATGAACTAATATAAATTATCAAAATGGCGAAAAACTTAGTTATAGTTGAGTCCCCTGCAAAGGCGAAAACGATTGAGAAGTATTTAGGGAAAGATTTTATTGTAAAATCGAGTGTAGGACACATAAGAGATTTGGCTAAAAAAGGTTTGGGTGTTGATACCGAAAATAATTTTGAACCGAACTACGAAGTATCTCCAGATAAGAAAGCGATAGTTAAGGAATTAAAAAGTTTAGCGAAGAAAGCAGAGATTGTTTGGTTAGCGACGGATGAGGACCGCGAAGGAGAAGCAATTTCTTGGCACCTTTTAGAAGCTTTAGATTTAGATGAAAAGAAAACTCGAAGAGTTGTATATAACGAAATCACCGAAGAGGCGATTGTTAAGGCGATAAACAACCCAAGAGAATTAGATATTAATTTAGTTAATGCTCAGCAAGCAAGAAGAATTCTTGATAGATTGGTTGGATTTGAACTTTCTCCAGTTTTATGGAGAAAAGTTAAGCCTTCTTTATCTGCAGGAAGAGTTCAGTCTGTAGCAGTAAAACTAATTGTTGAAAGAGAACGTGAAATAGAAAGTTTTAAATCTATCAACACTTTTAAAGTTGTAGCTCATTTCATTGTGGATGATACTTCTGTAATGAAAGCTGATTTAACAAAGAATTTACCTGATCTTAAAAGTGCTGAGGATTTCTTAAATGAATGTGCTAAATCTATTTTTGAGGTTTCAAAATTAGAGAAGAAGCCAGCTAAGAAAAGTCCAGTTGCTCCATTTACAACTAGTACATTACAACAAGAAGCGAGTAGGAAATTAGGTTATTCAGTAGGGCAAACTATGTCAGTTGCTCAGAAATTATACGAGCAAGGACATATTACTTATATGAGAACGGATTCTACAAACCTATCCAATTTTGCAATGGATGGAATTAAGGATGAAATTGTAAAGTCATATGGACCTGAATACTTCAATCCAAGAAAATACAAAACTAAAGATAAAGGAGCACAAGAAGCCCATGAAGCCATAAGACCAACTTCATTTGATAAGCATGAAATTTCTGGAGACAATCAAGGTGAACGTTTATACGAGCTGATATGGAAAAGAACACTTTCTTCTCAGATGAGTGATGCTCAATTGGAGAAAACTATTGTTACTATTAATGTATCTGAATCAGATAAGAATTTAGTAGCAAGAGGAGAGGTTTTAAAGTTTGATGGATTCTTAAAATTATATTTAGAATCAACTGATGACGAAAATGTTGAGGAAACAGGAATGCTTCCAGAATTAAATGAAGGTCAATCTTTAGACTTAGACAATATGGTAGCAAGAGAACGTTTTTCTCATCATCCAGCACGATTTACTGAAGCAAGTTTAGTAAAGAGAATGGAAGAAAAAGGAATCGGTCGTCCATCTACATATGCTCCCACAATATCTACAATCCAAAAGAGGACTTATATTTCTAAGGACGAAAGAGATGGTTACGAGAGAGAATATCGTTTGGTAAATCTTGAAGGAGGAAATGTTGAATCAGTTACAAAAACTGAAATCACTGGAGCTGAAAGAAATAAATTGTTCCCTACAGACATTGGGATTTTAGTAAATGATTTCTTAGTAGATAACTTCGGGTCAATTATCGATTATAATTTTACTGCAGACGTTGAAAAGCAATTTGATGAAATTGCACAAGGTAAGAAGGAATGGAAAGTAATGTTAGCTGAATTCTATACACCTTTTCACCAAACAGTTGAACATACAATTGAAACTTCATCCAAAGTAACTGGGCAAAGGTTATTGGGTGAAGATCCTAAGACAGGAAAAAATATTTATGTTAGAATGGGACGTTTTGGAGCAATGGCTCAAATTGGAGAAACGCCTACTAGCGATGATGATGAGAAACCTAAATATGCTGGATTAAGAAAAGGGCAGAGTATGGGAAGTATCACATTTGAAGAAGTTATTGAGCTTTTCAAATTACCAAAGGTTCTTGGGACTTTGGATGAAAAAGATGTTAAAGTTGCTATTGGTAGATTTGGACCTTATGTTCAAAACGGATCTCTTTTCGCAAGTATTCCAAAGGAGGAAGATCCAATGCATGTTAACCTAGAGAGAGCTTTAGAGTTAATTGCAGCTAAGAAACAGGCAGATGCAGAGAAGTTTATCAAAGCATTTGATCATGAGTCTGGTGAAATTCAACTTCTAAATGGAAGATGGGGACCATATATCAAACAAAATAAAAAGAATTTCAAAATCCCAAAGGATGTAGAAGCTGCAGATATTTCACTTGAGGAAGCACTTAAGTATATCAAAGAAGCTCCTGCTAAAGGAAAGAGAAAGGCTGCTCCTAAAGCTAAGGCTAAGCCGAAAACAAAACCAAAGGCTAAAGCGAAACCAAAAGCTAAGGCAAAACCAAAGGCTAAGAAATAATGGAATTTAGTATATATCTTGAATCGGTAGTTTCTGAGTTAAGTTCTTCTGAAAAGTGGAAGAAAAATACACTTGGATATACAATCGATCAATATAGTGATGATATAAAACTATTCGATTATGATGTTGCACTGATCGGTGTGATGGAAGAAAGAGGTTCTGCTAATAATCAAGGTTGTGGAGATGCACCTGATAAAATTAGAGAACAGTTTTATAGTTTGTTTCATCGATTTGAAAATGTGAAAATCTTAGACTTAGGTAATATCAAGGCTGGAAACACATATAGAGATACATATTTTGCACTTACTTCAGTTATTTCAGAACTTGTTAAAAAAGAAGTGACACCTATTATAATAGGAGGAAGTCATGATCTGACATACGCCAATTATCAAGCATATGAAAAATTAGAACAAGTTGTGAATCTTGTAACAATCGATAGATCTATTGATCTTGGATTGATTGAAGAAGATATTACAGATGAAAATTTCATTAACCACATAGTAATGCACCAACCCAACTTCTTATTTAATTATAGTTCGGTTGGTTATCAAAGTTATTTCGTTGATAAAGAAATTGATTCGTTAATGGAAAGAATGCATTTCGATGCTTACCGTATTGGAGCTGTACGTTCTAACATGGAAGAAATAGAGCCTATTGTAAGAAATGCAGATATTGTAAGTTTTGATGTTAATGCGTTAAAAAGTTCTGATAGCTCAGCTTATTGCGAGCCAAACCCAAACGGGTTTTCAGGTGAAGAAGCTTGTAGGATTACAAGGTACGCTGGCCTTTCTGATAAATTAACTTCTATTGGATTTTATAATTACAATCCAATGTTTGATAAGAATGGCAACAGTGCCATGCTATTGGCTCAAATGATATGGTATTTTATTGAAGGGTTTGAAGGTCGAAAAGGAGATTATCCGGTCGCAACAAAATCTAAGTACACAAAATATCATGTTGCAATTGAAGAAGGAAAACACGAATTATTGTTTTATAAAAGTGAGTTTAGTGGTAGATGGTGGATGGAAGTTCCTTTCCCATCAGATCTAAAAAGTAAATTTGTTCGTCACCAAATGGTTCCATGTAGTTATATGGATTATGAACGAGCAACTAATGGAACTATGCCAGATAGATGGTGGCAAACATTCCAGAAATTGTAGTAGTAAAAAGTGATTGTTGTAAAGTAAATGAAAATTTATTGTGACTTTTTATGGATTACGCATTATAAGTTTGAGTGTTGATTCAATCGTGGAATTAAACGGTGTTTATTGGCTTAATTTTGTAGCCTTGAATAAATTCCTTAGTTTTATAGGTTGATTATAGTGAATAATTGGGTATTATAATAAAAAGTATTGAATATGAAAAGGGTATTTATAGCAGCAATAGCAATGTTTTCGGTGTTCTCAGGGCATGCACAACAAGATGCACAGTTCTCTCAGAACATGTTTCTAAATGATGCGATTAATTCTGGAGCAGTTGGAATTAAAGGAATGCATTGTTTTAATTTAGTCGCTCGTGATCAATGGACTGGTTTTGAAGGTAACCCTTTTACTGGTCAATTAAGTTATAATGGTCCTATCGATGGAATTGATAATTTTGGAGTAGGAGCAGTTGTTGTTTTTGATAAACTAGGTTTTGAACAGAACGTTAGTTTTAAATTAAATGGAGCTTACCATTTACCATTGGGGGACGGTAAATTAGGATTAGGTCTTGGATTAGGTCTTTTAAATAAAGGTTTTGCAGGTACTGTTAAAGCATCTAACATGGCAGATCCAATCGTGAGTAGTATCTCTGGTAAATCTGCGATGGGGTTTGATTTAAGTTTTGGAGCTTTTTACTATGTACCTGAAAAGTTATACTTTGGTATTTCTGGTCAGAAGTTAATTGCTCAAAAATTAACATTAGGTTCTGCTGAACCAAAACTTCGTCAACATGTTTATATTACTGGAGGTTACTATTACAAGGCAACAAAGGATATAGTTTTAAAGCCAAACTTATTGGTTAAAACAGATTTATCTTCGACTCAAATGGATGTTAATTTAACGGCTGAATTTAGTCAGCAGTTTTGGATTGGTGCTTCTTATAGAGTGCAAGATGCTATCGTTGCAAATGTAGGATTTCAATTCCCGGTTACACCAACTGGGAACATGTTGAAAGTAGGGCTTGCTTATGATTACACTACACAAAATTTAAAGAATAAAGGAACGTTTACATTTTGGAATGATAACGGGACTTCAGAAAGTATAGAAAATAATAGAAGTGTTGGAGCGGTTGAATTATACCTTGGGTATTGTTTTATTACGCCTCCAAAGCCAAATTTCAGACAGTATGTTGATCCATTATTCTTATAATTAGACAATGTAACTTAATGAAAAAAATGGCGTTTATGGGTTGTGTGAAGACGTGAAGTTGAAGTGAAGAAGTTGATTTATTGAAAAAAATGTGTTAAATTTCCGGTTAACGGAATAAAACAAGTGAAGTATGAGAAAGTTGCTTTATAGTTGTGTGGTCCTTATTTCTATTGTTCTTACGAGTTGTAGCTCTGGAGCAAATGGAGAAATGGTAGGGACATTTAGAGAGCCTTTTTACCAAGAGGATCCATTTGGAATGTTATTTATTCCTTTAGGATCTTTCCATATGGGGCCAAGTGATCAAGAGATTACTTTTGCATTAACAGCTCAGAAAAAAGTTGTTTCTGTTCAATCATTTTATATGGATGAAACAGAAATTACTAATGATGAATATCGTCAGTTTGTAAATTACGTTCGTGATTCATTAGCACTTACAATCTTAGGAGAAGAAGATGCTGGTAAATTTATGATTGATGAAGGAGAATATGCTCAGAGAATTGATTGGAGAGCTATTCCGTGGGATGATGAAGATTATTCTGAAGCTTTAGCAACTTTGTTTTATGAAGAAGGTGATGAGAGATTCTATAAAAGAGCGCAACTAGATGCTCGTAAATTCAATTATGAATATTGGTGGATTGATTTTAAAACCGCTTCTGTAAAAGCGAAAAGATTTAATCACCCACAAATTAAAGATGCTTCTGTTACAGATAAAACATGGAAGTATGGTGATGGAATAAAAGATAGAAGTGAATTTATTATTCGTGAAGTTGTAAATATCTACCCAGATACATTAGCATGGGTACATGACTTTACTTATTCTTGGAATGAGCCAATGACTCAAATGTATTTTTGGCATCCAGTATATGATCATTATCCAGTTGTTGGAATTTCTTGGCAACAATCTAGAGCATTTTGTGTTTGGAGAACTCGTTTAATGAATGAGTTTAGAAGAAGTAATGGGAAAGTAATTGTAAATGATTTCCGTTTACCTACTGAATCAGAATGGGAATATGCATCTAGAGGTAATTTTGATCAATCTCCATACCCTTGGGGTGGACCTTATATTCGTAACAGAAGAGGTTGTTTCTTAGGGAACTTTAAACCATTGAGAGGTAACTATGTTGATGATGGAGGATTACATACAATTGTTGTAGCACATTACTGGCCAAACGGATTCGGTTTATATGATATGGCAGGAAATGTTTCTGAATGGACGTCAAATGCTTTTGAAGAAGCTGCTTATAATTTTGCTCATGATTTAAACATGGATTATATATATGTTGCAGGGGACGAAGATCCACCAGCATTAAAGAGAAAAGTTATTAGAGGTGGTTCTTGGAAAGATGTTGGTTATTACATGCAGACTGGAGCAAGAACTTATGAATACCAAGATACATCTAAGTGTTATGTTGGGATCAGAATGGTAGAAACATACCTAGGACGTAAGAAAGGAGATACAAGAGATTCCCAAATTTATTAATCTAATATTTGGATTGTATTCTTAAATCGTCTATTTTAAATCAACTTATCTATTAAGTACACTATAATTTAATCATTTTTGTTAATTATTTAATCAGTTAATTATTTAATCAGTTAATTATGTCAGGAGAAAGCTACAAGAAATTGAAATTTAGCCAGATGGCTACAGGGTTCGGAGCTGCGATTGTAATCGTTGGGGCAATGTTTAAAATTATGCACTGGCCTGGTGCATCAGTAATGTTAGTTGCGGGTTTATCAACGGAAGCAGCACTTTTTATTATGGGAGCTTTTGAAGAGCCACATATGGAAGTAGATTGGTCTTTAGTATATCCAGAATTAACTTTTGCGCATTTAATTGAAGAAGGTCAAGAGATTATTCCAGCTGGTGCAGGAAGCGGTGGCGGTGGTGCTATCGGAGGAGGGAATGGTGATGCTGTTTCTCAGAAATTAGATGAAATGTTAGCGGATGCTAATATTGGAGAAGAATTAATAGAGTCTTTAGGTGCTGGTTTAAGAAGCTTTGAATCTACTGCTCAAAATTTAAATAATTCAGGAGATGCTTCTGCAGCTACTGAATCTTTGGTAGGTTCTTTAACATCTGCTTCTAAAAATGTTGATATGATGTCTGATGCTTATTCTAAGGCTTCTGAATCTTTAGCTGGAATTACTGATCTTAAAGGAGAAGGTACTTCGTATGCTGAGCAGTTAACTACTATGACTAAGAACTTAGGTGAGTTAAATGGTGTTTACGAGCAACAAATTGTTGCAAACAATAGCGGAATGAAATTATCTTCTGATATTCAAGAAAACATTAATGAGTTGTTAACTAACTTATCTGATTCTGTTGAAGATACTAAGCGTTACAAAACTGAAATTTCTTCTTTAGGTGAAAACTTAGGTAAGTTAAACACTGTTTATGGTAACATGTTATCTGCAATGACAATCCAAGGAGGTCAAGCTTAATACTTATTCAATTATTTATAAACTATAAAAGAAATTAGTTATGTCAGGTGGAGGAACTCCCAGGCAGCAGATGATTGGATTAATGTATCTAGTACTGCTTGCAATGTTAGCAATGAACGCATCGAAAGATTTATTGAATGCGTTTGTTATGTTGGAACAAGGTATTGACAAAACTCAAGCAAGTTTTGTTCAAGCCAATAGTTCTTTTTATAATACTATTGATAAAGCTGCAGCTGGTAATAAAGCTGCATATGGGAAAACACAAGCTTTAGCTGGAGAAGTAAAAACTTTAGCTGATAATGTTGTTAATTTATTAGCTAACCAAAAAATACAATTGGTTACTAACGGTGACTTATTGACTGTTGCTGATACAGTAGGTAAGTATTTTAATTATCTAGATGGAGGAGGAATTCCTTTAAATAAAGATAATCAGGATTTAGGAGCTACTTTCTTTTTGGTAACAGATGGTGGTAAAAACGGTACTGATTTAGTTGATGGGATTAATGCTTTTAAAGCTAAGGTTATTGAAGTGTTAGACAACGATCAAGATGAGAGTAATGATTATTTAGTTGCTAATTATAAAACTTTATTCAATACTGACCCTAAAAAAGATCCTAGTGACCCAGAAGGTCCTGAAGTGGCATTTGCTTCTCGAATCTCGGAACATTTACCTTTAGCTTCTGTTACTGCGAATTTGTCTATATGGCAAACTTATGTTAGGAATGCTGAAGCTGATGTAATTGGTTCAATTGCATCAAAGATGGATGGATCAGGAATGGTTGTTGATAAATCTAAAGGAGTTGTTCAGTTTGATAACGGTTATGTTTTAAAGGGTGATACTGTTAGTGCAAAGATCTTTTTGGCAGCATACAACAGTAAAGCTTCTCCTAAAATTTATATTGGAGTTGTTGATACAGCGAAGTTTAAAAACTCACAGTATAAAGTTGCTCCTGGAGTTACTGCTAAAGTTCCTATGATTGGAAAGTATAGCACTCTTAGAGACATCAGAAATGGTACTGGTAGTTTTTCTAATCCAACTACAGAAACTGGGACAAAATATATCACGGGTGTAATTGAGAATCAAAGTTCAAAGGGAACTTTTTTCACAATGTTTAAATCTAGTTATATGGTTGCTGAACCATCGGCTACAGTTGCAGCAACTAAAATGAATGTTTTTTATGTTGGTGTTCCTAACCCTGTTTCAATCTCTGCTCCTGGAGTTGCAAGTGAAGATGTTGCTGTTTCAGCACCTGGAATTAGATTTGCAGCTGGTAAGAAAAATGGAGAATATATTGTTACAGCTTCAAGATCTACTGGAAAAAAAGGCGTTGATGTAGTTGTGAAAAACAGCAAATCTGGTGCTGTTTTAGGTAAAAGTAATTTCCGTGTGAAAAGACTTCCAGATCCTGTTGCAAAAGTTATGGGGCAAAAAGAAGGATTAGTTTCTAGAGGTAAAATTAAACTTGCTCAAAGAGTTGATGCTGTAATGGAAAATTTTGACTTTGAATTGAAAGTTAAAGTTTCATCATTTACAATGAGTGTAAATATGGGCGGTGACCTTATTGAGTACAGAACAAAAGGAAACAAGTTAGATGCCAAAATGAAAAAGATTCTTTCAAAAGTTAAGAAAGGAAATAGAGTTTATTTTGAAAATGTTAAAGTGAAAATGCCAGGTGGTAAGCCTCGTAAGGTTCCTTCTATTATTTTTAAAATTAAATAATAACATAATATTAAGCATTCCGTACACGTTGATAATACGTGTGCGGAATTGTTTATTTTAAAGTGTGTGATATGAAAACTATAAAGTTGATTGTTTTATTGATGGTATTGGGCGTTGTAACTCCCGATAATGCAAGTGCTCAAAATGTATTAGATGGTATCTATATTCGTGAACACGCACCTTCAAAAAGAGTTATTCCTTATACTCCATTGAGAGAAGCTGATGTAATGTGGCTGAAACGAATTTGGAGAATTATAGATCTTCGTGAAAAAATTAATCATCCTTTGTATTTTCCTACTGAAAAGATTATGGATAGACAAAGTATGACGCAGTTAATTTACGATGCTGTTATTACAGGAAGTACAATCACACCTTATGGTACACTTGATGATGAGTTTACTATGACATTAACTGTTGCTGAAGTAGAAGCATCTACTTCGAAAATTGATACTGAGTTTATAGAGGATGAATATGGTGATGTGCAGCCAGTTCCTATAAAAGAAGAATTTTGGCCTGGATCTGTTAAAAGATATAGATTAAAAGAAGAATGGGTTTTTGATAATCAAAAATCAGTTCTTGAAGCTCGTATTATTGGAATGTGTCCAGTATCAGAAAAGTATGATGAAAACGGAGAATATAAAGGAGAAATGCCATTGTTTTGGTTATACTTCCCTGAAGCAAGAGAAGCTTTTGCTACTGTTCCTGTTTACAACAAACACAATGATGCCGAAAGAAGAACATTAGAAGATATTATGTGGAAACGTATGTTTAGTTCATATATCTATAAGAAAACTAATGTTTACGATAGAAAAATTCAAGATTATAAAACTGATTTAGATTTACTATTAGAATCTCAGGATATCGAAAATGTTATTTTTGATTATGAACAAGATCTTTGGGAGTACTAGAATTATTTAAATCAAAAAAAAAGCGCCATTAACTTTTTAGTTAGTGGCGCTTTTTTTATTTTAGGTAAATGAAGAACATTTTATTTGTATCTATAATTTTAATATCTACATCAATCTCAGCTCAATATAATCAATCAGTTGGTTTGAGAGGTGGAGGAAGAGGTGTTGGTGTAACTTATAACTATCATATCGGTCCTAAGCCATTTTTACAATTTGATGCTATTGGTGTGTTTTCAGATGAACTTCAAGGTGGTATTGTTTTAGCTTCTTACAACATGAGACAAGAAATTCATAGTAGCACTATGAATACAACTAGGTTAAGTTGGAGCTACGGTGGAGGGATTCATGCAGGGTATTATCAGGATCCAGATAATACGTTAAATGAAAGCGATTTGGTGATTGGTCCAGATCTTAGACTTGCAACTGAATTTCAATTTAAACTACCGGTTGTGATTGGAATGGATATCGTAGGTTATTATAATGCGCTACCTGGCTTTAAATCTACTCACGTCAAAGGATGGATTGATAACTATTTAGATTTTGGTATTTATTTGAAATATGTAATTGATTAAGAGATTTTAATTTTCTTCTTCAATATAAATCTCATTAAGGAATTTTGAATGAATTCTTATCTCTTTTATAATAACTCTTATCACACTATAGATTGGGATTGCTACAATCATTCCTATGATCCCATATGAGTTTCCTGCAATTAATATAACAAGAAAGATCTCTAGTGGATGTGCATTGACACTGTTAGAATAAATTAGAGGTTGAAGTATTATATTATCTAATAGTTGAGTGAATACCATAATTAATGATGTATATCCAATTAGAGGTAATAGTTCAGTTGTAAATGGAAGTTCATAATTTGTTGTTAGAACTATTAAACATCCAAATACAATTCCAATCAATGGTCCTACATATGGTATAACATTTATAATCCCTGCGAATAATGCTATAACTAAAAAGCTCTTGACTCCAATAGTCCAAAGTCCTAGTGCATTAAACATGAATACTAGAAACACTTCTATACAAATTCCTACGAAATATCGTGTTAGCTTTGTTTTAACTTGACCAATTACATCGTGGGTTTCGTCTCTTAAGGTTTGTGGTATAATCGAATAAATACTCTCTGTTATTAATGATGCATCTTTCATAAAGAAAAATGTAATAAATGTTATTGCGAAAAAAGATATAAACAGGTCTCCCGTTAACGATGTAAATAGATTAACCCATTTAGATATAGCACTTATATTAATTACAGAAGTTAGTTTCTCTTTGAGATAAGTTTGAATAGATACATTCTCTTCTGTATATGCTGATACTAAATTTTCTAGTTTTTTAATTGGTTGTTCTAGTGATGAAATTAGCTCCTGTGGATTTATTTTAGTTATCACTTGTGTTTCTT